>NZ_JBJGYO010000018.1:0-92911 GCF_054050035.1 Geodermatophilus sp. SYSU D00815
GGGGTGAAGCGGCTGATCCGGTCCTGGAACGACTACCTGGCGCTGGGCGGCACCGCGAGCAACACGATCGCGGCCTCGGCCTACGCGCTGTCGCTGATCCCCACCGGCCCACCCCGCTGACCCACCCCGCCGCCGGAACGAGGACGGGCCGTGCCCCCTGGGGGGCACGGCCCGTCCGTCGTCGGGAGGGGTCAGCCGGCGTCGGCGATCGTGCAGAGGACGGCGCCGCTGGCCACGGTGGCGCCCACCTCGGCGGCCAGCCCGGAGACGACGCCGTCCTTGTGCGCGGTGATCGGCTGCTCCATCTTCATCGCCTCGAGGACGACGACCAGGTCGCCGGCGCGCACCGTGGCGCCGTCCTCGACGGCGACCTTGACGATCGTGCCCTGCATGGGCGAGGTGAGGGAGTCGCCCGACGCGCCCGAGCCGCCGTGCCCGGAGCCGCGCCGGCGCGGCTTCGCGGGCGCACCGCCGGCGGCGGCGCCCCCGCCGCCGGCCGCGAGACCGGCGGGCAGGGAGACCTCCAGCCGGCGGCCGCCGACCTCCACCACCACGGTCTGCCGCGGCGCCGGCTCCTCCTGCTCGGCCGGGCCGGCGCCGTAGGGCTCGACCTGGTTGTCCCACTCGGTCTCGATCCAGCGGGTGTGCACGGTGAACGGCTCGCCGGTGAACGCCTCGTCGCGGACGACGGCGCGGTGGAACGGGATGACCGTGGGCATGCCCTCGACCACCAGCTCGTCCAGGGCCCGCCGGGCGCGCTGCAGCGCCTCGGTGCGGGTGGCGCCGGTGACGATCAGCTTGGCCAGCATGGAGTCGAACGCGCCGGCGACCTCGCCGCCCTGCTCGACCCCGGAGTCCCAGCGCACACCGGGCCCCTGCGGGATCTCCAGCCGGGTCACCGGGCCGGGCGCGGGCAGGAAGTTGCGCCCGGCGTCCTCGGCGTTGATCCGGAACTCGATGCTGTGCCCGCGCGGCGTCGGATCCTCGGGGATCTCCAGCGGCAGGCCCTCGGCGATCCGGAACTGCTGGCGGACCAGGTCGACGCCGGCGGTCTCCTCGCTGACCGGGTGCTCCACCTGCAGGCGGGTGTTCACCTCGAGGAAGGAGATCGACCCGTCGGCGCCCACCAGGTACTCCACCGTGCCGGCGCCGTGGTAGCCGGCCTCCGCGCAGATGGCCTTGGCCGACTCGTGGATCCGCGACCGCTGCTCGTCGGTGAGGAACGGCGCCGGCGCCTCCTCGACCAGCTTCTGGTTGCGCCGCTGCAGCGAGCAGTCCCGGGTGCCGACGACGACCACCGTGCCGTGCGTGTCGGCGAGCACCTGCGCCTCGACGTGCCGCGGCTTGTCGAGGAACCGCTCGACGAAGCACTCGCCGCGGCCGAAGGCGGACACCGCCTCGCGCACCGCCGAGTCGTAGAGCTCGGGGATCTCCTCCATGGTGCGGGCCACCTTGAGCCCGCGACCGCCGCCGCCGAACGCCGCCTTGATCGCGACGGGCAGGCCGTGCTCCTCGGCGAAGGCGACCACCTCGTCGGCGCTGCCGACCGGGTCCTTGGTGCCCGGCACCAGCGGGGCGCCGGCCTTCATCGCGATGTGCCGGGCCTGCACCTTGTCGCCCAGGGCGATGATCGCCTCGGGGGAGGGGCCGATCCAGGTCAGCCCGGCGTCGAGGACCGCCTGCGCGAAGCCGGCGTTCTCGGAGAGGAAGCCGTAGCCGGGGTGGACGGCGTCGGCGCCCGACCGCTTCGCGGCGTCGATGATCTTGTCGATCACCAGGTAGGAGTCGCCCGGCGTCGTCCCGCCGAGGGCGAACGCCTCGTCGGCGACGCGGACGTGCAGGGCGTCCCGGTCGGGCTCGGCGTACACGGCGACGCTGGTCAGGCCGGCGTCCTTGCACGCCCGGGCCACCCGCACGGCGATCTCGCCACGGTTGGCGATCAGGACCTTCTGCACGGGGCGTCTCCTCCTCCGAGTGGGCCGACCGGACTGTAACCAGCCACCGCGGGGACGCCCGCAGGCGGCCCGCGGGCCTCAGGCGGGCCGGCGCGCCCCGGGCTCGGGCGAGACCGCGAGGCAGTCCCAGTCGGTGGGCGTGGCCTCGACCCGGTCGTGCACCTCGGCGGCGGTCAGCGGCTGCCGGGTCAGCCACTCGGGCCGCTCGCCGGGGCGGAGGAAGAAGTCGGTGTAGCCCCGGGCCTGCAGGGTGTCGAGGACGTCGTGGACGCCGGGCCGGTTGACCTCGAAGAAGACCGACGGGCGGGCCGCCGTGAGGCCGCGGACGACGCCGGGCTCGTGACCCTCCACGTCGATCTTGACCAGCGCCGGGCGGCCGTGCTCGGCGATCAGCTCGTCGAGCGTGCGCAGCGGGACGGTGATCGTGTCGCCCCACTCCAGCTCGGCGCCGGGGCCGGTCTCGCCGGCCGCCCGGTCCTCCTCGAGGGTGGCCAGGGCGTCGGCGGTGGTGCAGTAGAGGGTCGCCTCGCCGGTGTGGTCGGACAGCGCGGTCTCCACCACCGTCACGTCGCCGTCGTCGCGGAACCGCCGCCGCAGGTGCCGCGCCAGGCGCGGCTGGGGCTCGACCGCGAGCACCCGGGCGCCGACGTCGCGGAAGGCGCCGGTGAACTCGCCGATGTTCGCGCCGACGTCGATCACGAGGTCGCCGGGGTCCAGCAGGCCGCCGAACAGGGCGCGCTGGTGCCGCCGGGTGCCGACGACCCTCCGACCGAGGTTGCGCAGGTGGAAGTACAGCTTCGGCGTCCGGAGCAGGAGGAAGCGGTGCGCGGCCAACACCGGTCGGATGCTAGCCCCACGCCGCCGGCGCCGAGGCGCCGGCGGGGTTGCCCGGCTCAGCGTCGCCAGAGGTCGGTGAGGGTCACGCCGCGCTTGGCGAGCTGGTTGCGCAGGGCGGCCAGGGACAGGCCGACCACGGCCGCCGGGTCGCCGTCCACCCGCCGGACGAACGGCGCGCCGAGGCCGTCCAGCGTGAACGCGCCGGCGACCGCGAGCGGCTCGCCGGTGGCCAGGTACGCCTCGAGCTCCTCGGGGGTGATGGAGGCGAAGTGGACGACGGTCGAGACGACGGCGACGTCGCGGCTGACGACGGCGCCGTCCCGGACGTCGAAGAGCGCCTGACCGGTGTGCAGGACACCGCTGTGCCCGCCCATCCGCTGCCAGCGGTCGCGCGCCTCGTGCACGTCGGCCGGCTTGCCGTACGCCGCGCCGCGGAACTCCAGCAGCGAGTCGGCGCCGATGACCAGGGCGTCGGTCTCCTGCTCGGCCACCACCCGGGCCTTGGCCGCGGCCAGCAGCGAGACCCGCTCGGCGACCCGCGGCGCCTGCACGGTGGACTCGTCGAGGTTGCTGATCACCACCTCGGGAGCGAGCCCCGCCTGCCGGAGGAGGTTCAGCCGGGCCGGCGAGGCGCTGCCCAGGACGAGCCGGCGCACCTCGCTCACGAGAACCTCCCCGACGCGCGCCACCCGCCCGGGCCCGGGCGGAGCGGGGCGCGGTGGGCGTCGGCGTAGGAGCCCCAGGCGCCGACCGGCACAGGGCGCCTGCGGGGGCGGGCCTGCGACAGCGCGGCGACGACGACGGTCAGCGCGGCCAGCTCCTCGGCGGTGGGCTCGCCCTTCACGACACGCAGCAAGGGGGCGTCCGTCACCGAGCGCTCCCGGCTGCGTCGCCCGGAGCGGTCGGCGACGGCACGTGGTGGCGGTGTCGTCCGGACGACGACGGCGTCCTCGTCACAGCGGGATGTTCCCGTGCTTCTTGGCGGGCAGCGACTGGCGCTTGTTGGCCAGCACGCGCAGCGCCTTGGTGACCTGGACGCGGGTGTGCGAGGGCGGGATCACCGCGTCGACGTACCCGCGGTCGGCCGCGATGTACGGGGAGAGCAGCGCGTCCTCGTACTCGCCGATCAGCTCGGCCCGCCGCGCCTCGGGGTCCGCGGCCGCGGCGATCTCCTTGCGGTAGAGGATGCCGACGGCGCCCTGGGCGCCCATGACGGCGATCTGCGCCGTCGGCCAGGCCAGGTTGAGGTCGGCGCCGAGGTGCTTGGACCCCATGACGTCGTAGGCGCCGCCGTAGGCCTTGCGGGTGATCACCGTGATCTTCGGGACCGTCGCCTCGGCGTAGGCGTAGATGAGCTTGGCGCCGCGGCGGATGATCCCCTCCCACTCCTGCGAGGTGCCGGGCAGGAAGCCGGGCACGTCGACGAAGGTGAGCACGGGGACGTTGAACGCGTCGCAGGTGCGCACGAACCGCGCGGCCTTCTCGCTGGCGTCGATGTCCAGCGTGCCGGCGAACTGGGTCGGCTGGTTGGCCACGACGCCGACCGGCCGGCCCTCGACCCGGCCGAAGCCGACCAGGATGTTCGGCGCCCACAGCTCCTGCACCTCGAGGAACTCGCCGTCGTCGAGGACGTGCCCGATCACGGTGTGCATGTCGTACGGGCTGTTGGCGGAGTCGGGCACGAAGGTGTCGAGCTCGAGGTCGGAGTCGGTGAGCGCGTCGGGCAGCACGGTGTCGACCGGCGCCACCTCGACCGCCGGCAGCGGGTCGAGGTTGTTGCTCGGCAGGTACGACAGCAGCGCCTTGACGTAGTCGAGGGCGTCGGTCTCGTCCTCGGCGAGGTAGTGCGCGACGCCGGACTTGGTGTTGTGGGTGCGGGCGCCGCCGAGCTCCTCGAGGGTGACGTCCTCGCCGGTCACCGTCTTCACCACGTCGGGGCCGGTGATGAACATCTGGCTGGTCTTGTCCACCATCACCGTGAAGTCGGTGAGCGCGGGGGAGTAGACGTGCCCCCCGGCGGCGGCGCCCATGATCAGCGAGATCTGCGGGATGACGCCGGAGGCGTGCACGTTGCGGCGGAAGATCTCCCCGTAGAGGCCGAGGGAGACCACGCCCTCCTGGATCCGCGCGCCGCCGCCCTCGTTGATGCCGATGACCGGGCAGCCGTTGGTCACGGCGAAGTCGAGCACCTTGACGATCTTCTCGCCGTACACCTCGCCGAGGCTGCCGCCGAACACGGTGACGTCCTGGGAGAAGATCGCCACCGGCCGGCCGTCGACCGTGCCGTAGCCGGTGACGACGCCGTCGCCGAACGGCCGGCGGGACTCCAGGCCGAAGTTGGTGGAGCGGTGCCGGGCGAACTCGTCGAACTCGGTGAACGACCCCGGGTCGAGCAGCGCCTCGATCCGCTCGCGGGCGGTCATCTTGCCGGCGGCGTGCTGCTTCTCCACCGCCCGCGCCGAGCCGGCGTGGGTCGCCTCCTGCACCCGGCGTTCGAAGTCGGCGAGCTTGCCGGCCGTGGTGTGGATGTCGACGTCGGCGGGGACGGCGTCCCCGGCGTCCTGCAGTTCGGCGCTCACGGGCTCTCCTCGTCAGGCTCGGACGCGCCGTAGCGTAGGTGACGTGCCCGATGCGCCCTCCTCCCGCTGGTCGGACCTGGACCGGCCGGGGCTCGACGGGCCCGCGCTGTCGGCCGCGCTCACCCGCGACAGCCGGCTGTGGACGGCGCTGGAGGTGGTCGAGAGCATCGGCTCGACCAACGCCGCCCTGCTCGCCCGCGCCGCCGACGGCGCTCCCGGGGGACTGGTGCTCGTCGCCGAGCACCAGGAGGCCGGCCGCGGCCGGCTGGACCGCACCTGGGTGTCCCCGCCCCGCGCCGGGCTGACCGTCTCGGTGCTCGTGCGCCCCGACGTGCCGGCCGCCCGGCGGGCCTGGCTGCCGCTGCTCACCGGCGTGGCCCTGGCCGAGGCCGTGGGCGGGGTGACCGGCGTCCGCGCGTCGCTGAAGTGGCCCAACGACCTGCTCGCCCTCGACGGCCGCAAGCTGGCCGGCATCCTGGCGGAGGCCGCGTCCGGCGCGGTCGTCGTCGGCGCGGGGCTCAACGTGAACACCCACACCGCCGAGCTGCCGGACACCGGCACCTCGCTGTCGGTGGTCACCGGCGCCCCGGTCGACCGGGGGCCGGTGCTGCTGGCCTACCTGCGGGCCTTCGAACGGCGCTACACCGCGTGGGTCGAGGGGCTCGGCGACCCGGTGGCCTCCGGGCTGGCCCGCGACTACCTGGCCTGGTCCTCCACGGTCGGCACCGACGTGGCCGTCACCCTGCCCGACGGCTCGGTGCTCGAGGGCGTCGCGCAGGCGGTCGACTGGGACGGCCGCCTCGTCGTCGCCACCCCGGGCGGCACCGTCGAGCTGGCGTCGGGGGACGTGCAGCACGTGCGGCGACGGTGACGGTGACGGTGACATGGTCGGCCTACCGGCCGACACCGCGGCCAGGTGCCGTGCCCCGGTCGCGCTGAGCCGGTCCGTCGCTCGTCGGGGAGCCCTGCGGGCCCCCGCTCCTCGCGACACCGCGGCCAGGTGCCGTGCCCCGGTCGCGCTGAGCCGGTCCGTCGCTCGTCGGGGAGCCCTGCGGGCCCCCGCTCCTCGCGACACCGCGGCCAGGTGCCGCGCCCCGGTCGCGCTGAGCCGGTCCGGCGCTCGTCGCGGAGAGCCTCCGGCTCCCCACTCGTCACGACACCGCGACGCGGAGCCCGACGGGGCCGCATCCGTCCGTCATCCTTGCGCCGTGCCGTACCCCGACAAGCTCCTCGCCGACGACGAAGAGGTGGTCCGCCACCTGCACCCGCACTGGCTGACGGTCTTCTGGCCCGTCGTCTGGTTCCTGCTGATCGTCGGCGCCGCCTCGTTCGGCGCCGCGCTCGTCCCCGAGGGGCGGCAGCAGGGGGTGTGGCGCCTGGTCGTCGTGGGCGCCGCGCTGGTGCTGCTGCTCGTCCTGGTCCTCGTCCCGCTGCTGCGCTGGCGGACGACGCACTACGTGATCACGACGCACCGGCTGCTGTTCCGCGTGGGCATCCTGTCGCGGCACGGCCGCGACATCGGCCTGTCGCGGATCACCGACGTCTCCTACCGGCAGAGCCTGTGGGACCGGGTGATCAACTCCGGCACCCTCACCATCGAGTCGGCCGGCGACAGCGGCGCCACCGTGCTCAGGGCCATCCCCGGCAGCGACGGCGTCCAGCAGCTGCTCAACCACATGATCGAGGAGGACGCCGACCGCCGCGCGCAGGAGAACGCCGGCTACATCCGCGGGGAGCAGCACCCGTACGTCTGAGACGGGTGGGCCGCGTGGGACGGCGGACCCCCCGCGCGCGGCGAAGTGTCGGCCGAGCGCTCTAGCTTCGTCCCCATGCGTCTGCTGCACACCTCCGACTGGCACGTCGGGCGGTCCCTGCACGGCACCGAGCTGCTCGCCGAGCAGGAGGCGGTGCTGGGTGCGCTGGCCGACGTCGTCGCCGCCGAGGCGGTCGACGTCGTCCTCGTGGCCGGCGACGTGTACGACCGCGCGGTGCCCTCCGCCGACGCCACGGCGGTGCTCGACCGCGTGCTCACCCGGCTGCGCGCGGCCGGCGCCGCGGTGGTCCTCACGCCGGGCAACCACGACTCGGCGCGCCGCCTGGGCTTCGGGGCCGGCCTGTTCGCGGTGTCCGGCGTCCACGTCCGCGTCGAGGTCGGCACGCTCGACGAGCCGGTGCTGCTCTCCGACGCGCACGGCGACGTCGCCGTCTACGGGCTGCCCTACCTCGAGCCGGAGCTGGCCCGCTACCAGCTGGGCGGCGGGGAGGCGCTCGGGCGCAGCCACGAGGCGGTCATGGCGGCCGCCATGGACCGGGTCCGCGCCGACCTGTTCCTGCGCCCCGGCACCCGGTCCGTCGTCCTGGCGCACGCCTTCGTCGGCGGCGGTGTCGCCAGCGAGAGCGAGCGCGACATCTGCGTCGGCGGCGTCGACCAGGTGCCGGCCGCGGTCTTCGACGGCGTGGACTACGTGGCCCTGGGGCACCTGCACCGGCCGCAGACCCTCACGCCGCGGCTGCGCTACAGCGGCTCGCCGCTGGCCTACTCCTTCGGCGAGGCCGGCCAGCAGAAGCAGGTCTGGCTGGTCGACCTCGACGCCGGCGGGCTCGCCGACGTCCGCGCCGTCCCGGTGCCCACGCCGCGCTCCCTCACGGTGCTCACCGGCCAGCTCGAGGAGCTGCTCGCCGATCCCGGGCACGCCGCGGTCGAGGAGCACTTCGTCTCGGTCCGGCTGACCGACCCGGTCCGGCCGGCCGACCCCATGCGCCGGCTGCGCACCCGCTTCCCGCACTGCGTCCACCTCGAGTGGGTCGCCGAGACCGGCACGCCCGACGGGCGCAGCTACCGCGAGCGGCTGCGCGGGCGCAGCGACCGCGAGGTCGTCGACGAGTTCCTGGGCCACGTCCGCGGCGCGACGGCCAGCCCGGCCGAGCAGCGGCTGGTCGACCGGGCGCTGGCCGCCGCGGCCGCCGAGGGAGCGGCCGGGTGAGGCTGCACTCGCTGACCCTCACCGCGTTCGGGCCGTTCGCCGGCACGGTCACCCTCGACCTCGACGAGGTCGCCGGCGACGGGCTGTTCCTGCTCTGGGGGCCCACCGGCGCCGGGAAGACGACCCTGCTCGACGCGGTGGTCTACGCCCTCTACGGCACCGTGCCCGGGCCCCGAGGCCACGAGAAGCGGCTGCGCAGCGACCACGCCGCCGCCGAGGTGCGCACGGAGGTCGGCTGCGAGCTGACCCTCGCCGGGCAGCGGCTGCGGGTGCTCCGCCGCCCGGAGCAGGCCCGGCCGAAGAAGCGCGGGACCGGGCTGACCGTCGAGCCCGCCCGGCTGACCGTGCAGCGCTGGGACGGCGGCACGTGGGAGCCGGTGAGCACGCGCATCGACGAGGGCTCCGAGTACCTCGCCACCCGCCTCGGGCTGACCGCGGAGCAGTTCTGCCAGGTGGTGCTGCTGCCGCAGGGCGACTTCGCCCGCTTCCTCCGCGCCGAGCCGGAGGAGCGGGCCCGCCTGCTGAGCACGCTGTTCGACGTCGGCCGCTACGGCCGCGCCGAGCAGTGGCTGGCCGAGGAGCGGCGCGCCGCGGAGGAGGCCCTGCGCACCCAGCGGCTGCACGTGAGCACCCTGCTGGCCCGGGTGGCGCAGATCGCCGAGGCCACCGTCCCGGAGTCCCTTGCGCCCGAGCTCGTCGGCGCCGACCCGGCGGCCCGGGTCGGCGCGTGGCTGCAGACGGTGCGCGGCCGCGCCCGGGACGACCTCGCGGCGGCGGCGGCCGCGGCCGACGCCGCGGCCGAGCAGCTCGCGCGGGCCGACGCCGAGCTCGCCGACGCGCGGGCGCGGGCCGCCCGGCACGACCGGCGGGCGAACGCCCGCGCCGAGCTCGACCGCCTCGTCGCCGCCGAGGCGCGGCTGGTGCCGGCACGGGCCCGCCGCGACGCCGGGCGCCGGGCCGAGGCGCTGCGCGACGTGCTGCGGGCGGCCGACCGGGCGACCGCGGCCGCCACGTCGGCCGCCGACCGGCTGGCGGCCGCCCGCGCCGCGTGGGCCGCGATCGGCGACGGCCGGGCCGCGGACGCGCTCGTCGTCCGGGACCTGTGGGCCGAGGCCGCCGAGGCGCGCCGGCTCGCGCCCGAGGCCGAGCGCGCCGACGCCCTGGCCCGGGAGCTCGAGCTGCTCGACCGCTCGGTGGCCGCGCTGGAGCGCCGCTGCGCCGAGGGCGCGGCCGCGGCCGAGGCGTGGCCCGCCCGGCTGGCGGCCGCCCGGGACCACCTCGAGGCCGCGCGCGAGGCAGCCGCCCGGCTGCCGGCCGAGCGCGCGGCGCTCGGGACGACCGAGGCCGCGCTCGCCGCCGCGCGCGCCGCCGAGCGCGTGACGGCCACGCTGGAGAGGGCGCGGCGGGACGCGCAGGCGGCCCGCGAGGAGGAGCTCGCCGCCCGCGAGCGGCTGCTCGACGTGCGCACCCGCCGCCTCGACGGCATGGCCGCCGAGCTGGCCGCCGGGCTGGTCGACGGCGAGGACTGCCCGGTCTGCGGTGCGCGGGAGCACCCGCGGCCGGCCGAGCCGACGGCGACGCCGGTCTCCGCCGAGGCCGAGGAGGAGGCCCGCGCCGGCGCCGACGCGGCCGCGGAGCGGGCCGCCGCGCGCCGGCGCGCGGTCGAGGACCTCGAGCGGGAGCTCGCCGTGCTCCGCGAGCGCGCGGCGGCGCGGACCGTGCCCGAGCTCGTGGGCGCGGTCGCCGCCGAGCGCGAGCAGGTCGAGCGCACGGCGGCGGGAGCCCGCGACGCCGAGGCGCTGGCGCGCAGCCTCGACCGGCTCACGGCCACGTCCGAGGCCGAGCTCGCCCGGTGGGCCGCCGACCGCGACCAGCTCCGGTCGCGCACCGCCGAGCGGGCGGCGCGGCAGGCCGTCCACGCCGAGCTCGTGGCGACCCTGGACGCCGCGCGCGGCAGCGATCCCGACCTGGCCACCCGCGCCCGGCGGTGCGCGACGGCGGCCGAGACCTGCGAGGCGCTGCTGGCCGCGGAGGCCGAGGAGCTCCGCGCGCGGACGGAGGGGGAACGGGCCCGGGAGGCGGCCGCGCAGCGGGCCGGCGAGGCCGGCTTCGCCGACGTGCCCGCCGCCGCGCAGGCGCTGCTGGACCCGGGCGAGCTGGCGGTCCTGGAGCGCCGGATCGAGGAGCACGACCGTGCCCGGGCGGCGGTGGAGCGGATCCTGGCCGACCCCGAGCTGGCCGACCTCGGCGAGCGGCCCGACGTCGCGGCGGCCGAGCAGCGGCGGGCGCGCGCCGCGGCGGAGCGGGAACGGGCGGTCAGCGCTGCCGAGCGCGCCCGGCGGTGCGCCGGGGACCTGCACGACCTCGCCGGCGAGGTGGTCACCGCCGAGGTCCGCCTCGACGAGCGCCGGCACCGGTGGGAGCAGGTGAGCGCCCTGGCCGAGGTGGTCGCCGGCCGCGGGGCCAACACCAAGCGGATGCGGCTGCAGTCCTTCGTGCTCGCCGCGCGGCTCGAGCAGGTCGCCGACGTCGCCAGCCGGCGGCTCTCGGACATGTCCGGCGGGCGGTACACGTTCGTGCACAGCGACGCGCAGGGCCGCCACGGCGCCCGGGGCGGGCTCGGCCTGGACGTGCTCGACGAGTACACCGGCACGCGGCGGCCGACCAAGACCCTCTCCGGCGGCGAGAGCTTCATGGCCTCCCTCGCCCTGGCGCTGGGGCTGGCCGACGTCGTCACCGCCGAGACGGGCGGCGTGCAGATCGACACCCTCTTCGTCGACGAGGGCTTCGGCACCCTGGACGCGCAGGCGCTCGACGCGGTCATGACGGTCCTGGACGAGCTGCGCCGCGGCGGGCGCACCGTCGGCGTGATCAGCCACGTCGAGGAGCTGCGCACCCGCATCCCGACCCGCATCGAGGTGGTCACCGGGCGGAACGGGTCACGGCTGTCCGCCTGACCCCACCCACCTCACGGACCCGGTCGGCGACCCGCCGGCGGCCGTACCATCCGTGATGACAGGCCTGCGCACGGTGAGGGCCGCTCGTCCCGGTGCCGGGCCCGTCCCCGGGCCGGTCCTCGACGCCCGCACGAACGCCGGCGGCCCCGAGCACGGGAGCACGATGACCACGAACGCAGCGCCGGCTCACCGGGAGCACCGGTGGGCGCACCTGCGCGCCGCCCTCCACCGGCCGGCCGTGGCCTACCCGGCGGCCGCGGTGGTCGTCGTCGTGGTCTCGGTGGTCACGGTGCTGCTGCGCCGGCGCGTGCCCAGCCCCTTCAACCTCTCCGCCTACGACGGCCTGCTCTACGTCCGGCAGGCCCGCAGCATCGCCGAGGGGGACTGGCTCGGGGCGTTCGACGACACCACGCTGGCCAAGGCCCCGGGCTACCCGCTGTTCATCGCCGCGACGGTGCGGCTCGGCATCGGGCTCAAGGACGCCGAGCAGCTCGTCGCGCTCGCCGCCGCGCTGCTGACGGCGGTGTGCGTGCTGGTGGTGGCCCGGCGGCCGTGGTGGGCCCTGGCGGCCTTCGTCGTCCTCGCCTTCGACCCGATCTTCCTCAGCCGGGGCGGCGCGGACTTCCTCCGCGACCCGCTCTTCGCCTCGGTCACGGTGCTCGTGGTGGCCTCGCTGTTCCTCACCGGGTACCTGCTGGCCCACCGCCGGTCGGTCCTCTGGCCCGCCGTGAGCGCGCTGGTGGCCGGGCTGTCCCTGGCCGCCTACCTGCTCACCCGGGAGGAGGGCGTCACGGTCCTGCCCACGGCGGCCGCGGCCCTGCTGGCCGCGCCGGTGCTCCGGCTGCTGCGCCGGCGCCGGGCCGGCGGCCTGCCGTCCGGCCGCCGGCTGCTGCGGGCCCTCGCCCGCGCGCTGCCGGCCGCGCTGGTGCTGGGCCTGGCCGCCGCCGGCCCCGTCGTGCTCGTCACCGACCGCAACGAGCGGGCCTACGGCGTCGGCGTGACCACGGACTGGGCGCAGGGCTCGTTCCTCGACGCCTACGCCCAGTGGCAGCGCGTCGACGCCGGCCCGGTCCCCGACCGGGTCCCGATCAGCGAGGCGCAGCGGGAGGCCGTGTACGAGGTCAGCCCCGCCGCCCGGCTGCTCGCCCCGAGCCTGGAGGACCCCGCCAACGGCTGGCGGGTCTTCGGCTGCACCACGCCGCCCGACTGCGACTACGCCGGCGGCTGGATGCCGTGGGCGCTGCGCACCGCACCGCCGACGCCGGGGCGTTCGCCTCGGCCCCGCAGGCCCAGGCGTACTTCGCCCGGCTCGCCGCCGAGATCGAGGGGGCCTGCGCGAGCGGGCGGCTCAGCTGCCGCGCGGAGCTGCCCTCGTCGTTCGCCTCGGTGGGCCGGCTGACCCCGGGCAGCTTCACCGACTCCCTGCTGCGGGTCACCGGCGCCCTGGTCACCTCCCGCGACCTCTACGACCAGGTCACCGCCGTCCCCGAGGTGCCCGGACCGTGGCGGCAGGAGTTCGTCGCGGTCGCCCCCGCGACGCCGGCCACCGAGGCCGCCGCGGCGGAGCAGCAGGCCCGCTTCGACGAGGTCGTGTGGCAGTACCGGGCGCTGGGCGCCGTCTACACGGTGCTGGTGCCGCTGCTCGCCGGGCTCGGGGCGGCGCTGCTCGCCTGGCAGCTCGCCACCCGGCGGGGGCGCCGGGCCGCCGGGCCGCTGGCCCTGCTGGCGGTCGCGCTGGCCGTCGGCGTGGCGACGCGGCTCGGCCTGCTCACCGTGGTCGACGCGGCCGACTACGACGCCGACCAGCCGCGCTACCTGTTCCCCGCGCACACGCTCCTGCTGGCCTTCGGCGTCGTGGCCGTCGCGGAGGGCGCGCGGCTGCTGCGCCTGCGCCGGGCGCCCGACCCGTCGCCGACCGCCGCGCACCCGGAGGAGCCGGTGGCGGCCGGGCGGCCCCCGGCCCGGCACGAGTCGGCGGCGCCGTCCGCCGCGCGGCGACCGGGCCGGCCCGCGCCCCGGCCGGTGCCGGCCGAGCCGGAGAAGAGCCGCCAGCCCGCGCGCTGAGCGCCGCCGGGAGGCGTCAGGCGGCCGGGCGCGCCGGCGAGGGCTCGTCGAGCCGCACCGCGGCGGCGGGGTGGTCGTGCGCGACGAACACCCAGCGGCGGTAGCTGAGGTAGCGGACGACCGTGCCCAGCCCGATCGAGGCCAGGTTGGCCAGCTGCAGCACCCAGGCGCTCTCCTGGCCCAGCGGGTAGCGCACGGTCCAGACGACCGCCAGGCCCAGCAGCAGGGTCACCGCGTTGACCGCGACGAAGAGGGAGTACTCCCGGCGCAGCCCCGTGCGGGCCCGGTGGGAGAACGACCAGTGGCGGTGCCCGAAGTAGGCCGCCGTGGTGGACACGACGGTGCTGACCAGCTTGGCGGTCACCGCGTCGACGCCGAGGTGGGCGTAGCAGACCTGGAACAGGGCGAGGTCGAGCACGAAGCAGCAGGCCCCGACCACCCCGAAGGCGCTGAGCTCCTTGAGCAGCAGCCGCCAGGTGTCGCGCAGGCGGCTGGTCAGCCGGGGGGAGGCCACCCGGCCAGTGTAGGGAGATCCGGGTGCCCGGTACCCTGACCGCGCCATGGCCGCCCCGCTCGATCCCCGCACCGGTCTGCCCGTGGTGGCCATGGTCGGCGGCGGGCAGCTCGCCCGCATGACCCACCAGGCCGCGATCGCCCTCGGCCAGTCCCTGCGCGTGCTCTCCACCGGGCCCGACGAGTCCGCCGCGCTCGTCGCCGCCGACGTGCGGCTGGGCGACCACCGCGACCTCGCCGCGCTCACCGCGCTCGCCGACGGCGCCACCGTCGTCACGTTCGACCACGAGCACGTCCCGACCGAGCACCTGCGCGCCCTGGAAGAGGCCGGCCACCGCGTGGCGCCCGGTCCCGGGGCGCTGGTGCACGCCCAGGACAAGCTCGTGCTGCGCCGCGCGCTGGCCGAGGCCGGCGAGCCGCAGCCGGCCTGGGCCGAGGTGCGCACCCCGGTCGGCGTCGCCGACTTCGCCGGGGCCACCGGCTGGCCCGTCGTCCTCAAGACCCCGCGCGGCGGGTACGACGGCAAGGGCGTCTTCGTGGTGCACGACGCCGCCGAGGCCACCGCGCTGCTCGAGCGGCACGGGACGCTGCTGGCCGAGGAGCGCGTGCCGATGGTCCGCGAGCTCGCCGTGCAGGTGGCCCGCTCGCCGTTCGGCCAGGTGGCCGTCTGGCCGGTCGTGGAGACGGTGCAGCGCGACGGCGTCTGCCACGAGGTGCTCGCCCCCGCGCCGGGGCTGGACGACGCCCGCGCGACCGCCGCCCAGGAGCTCGCCGTCCGGATCGCCGAGCGGCTCGGCGTGGTCGGCCTGCTGGCGGTCGAGCTGTTCGAGACCGCCGACGGCGTGCTGGTCAACGAGCTGGCGATGCGGCCGCACAACTCCGGGCACTGGACCATCGAGGGCGCCCGCACCAGCCAGTTCGAGCAGCACCTGCGCGCCGTCCTCGACTACCCGCTGGGGTCGACGGCGATGACGGCGCCGGCGGTGGTGATGGCCAACGTGCTGGGCGGTGCGGCCGCGGCCGACGGCTGGACCGGGCCGGGGCTCGACGAGCGCGTGCACCACCTCATGGCCCACTGGCCCGACGTCAAGCTGCACTGGTACGGCAAGGGGCAGCGCCCCGGCCGCAAGCTCGGCCACGTCACCGCGCTGGGCGGGGACCTCGAGGAGGTCCGCGCCCGCGCCGTGGCCGCCGCCCGCTACCTGGCCGACGGCGTCGTCGACCCGGCGTTCGCGTTCGAGGAGGAGCACGCGTGACCCAGCCGCTGGTCGGCATCGTGATGGGCAGCGAC
Source organism: Geodermatophilus sp. SYSU D00815 (assembly GCF_054050035.1). Lineage (NCBI taxonomy): Bacteria > Bacillati > Actinomycetota > Actinomycetes > Geodermatophilales > Geodermatophilaceae > Geodermatophilus > Geodermatophilus sp. SYSU D00815. The sequence goes on from NZ_JBJGYO010000018.1 coordinate 15,181, forward strand.
TCCGACTGGCCGACCATGGAGCCGGCCGCGACGGCGCTCGACGAGTTCGCCGTGCCCTGGGAGGCGCACGTCGTCTCGGCGCACCGCACCCCGCGGCGGATGCTCGAGTACGCCGAGACCGCCGCCGACCGCGGCCTGCGGGTCGTCGTCGCCGGGGCCGGGGGAGCGGCCCACCTGCCGGGCATGGTGGCCGCGGCCACCCCGCTGCCGGTGATCGGCGTCCCCCGGCCGCTGGACCGGCTCGACGGCCTCGACAGCCTGCTGTCGATCGTGCAGATGCCCGCCGGGGTGCCCGTCGCCACGGTGAGCATCGGCGGCGGGCGCAACGCCGGGCTGCTCGCCGTCCGGATCCTGGCCGCCGGCGACGAGCGGCTGCGCGCCGAGGTGGCGCGGTTCCAGGCCGACCTCGCCGAGTCGGTGCTCGCCCGGGACGCCGCGCTCCAGGCCCGGTTCGCCGCCGACGGCGGGCGGCGGGATTAACCTCTACTCGTGAGTAGCACCGGGTTGTACGCGCTGACCGAGGAGCACGAGGCGATCCGGGAGGCGGTCCGCGACATCGCCGAGCGGGAGATCGCGCCGCACGCCGCCGACGTCGACGCGAACTCCCGGTACCCGATCGAGGCGCAGAAGGCGCTCACCGCGGCCGGCTTCCACGCCACCCACGTCCCCGAGGAGTACGGGGGTGAGGGCGCCGACGCGATCGCGACCTGCATCGTCATCGAGGAGGTCGCCCGGGTCGACGCCTCCGCCTCGCTGATCCCCGCCGTGAACAAGCTCGGCTCGATGCCGATCATCCTGTCGGCCGACGAGCGGCTGAAGCAGGAGGTGCTGCGGCCGGTCGCCGCCGGCGAGGCGATGATCAGCTACGGGCTGTCCGAGCGCGAGGCCGGCTCCGACGCCGCCGGCATGAAGACCCGCGCCCGCCGCGACGGCGACTCCTGGGTGCTCAACGGCACCAAGGCCTGGATCACCAACTCCGGCGTCTCCTCCTGGTACACGGTCATGGCGGTCACCGACCCGGAGAAGGGTGCCAACGGCATCTCCGCGTTCGCCGTCCACAAGGACGACCCGGGCTTCGCCGTCGGCCCCAAGGAACGCAAGATGGGCATCAAGGGCTCGCCCACCTGCGAGCTCTACCTCACCGACTGCACCATCCCGGCCGACCGGATCATCGGGGCCGAGGGGACCGGCTTCAAGACCGCGCTGCGCACGCTGGACTTCACCCGGCCGACCATCGGCGCGCAGGCCGTGGGCATCGCCCAGGGCGCGCTCGACGCCGCGGTGGCCTACGTCAAGGAGCGCAGGCAGTTCGGCCAGAACATCGCGAGCTTCCAGGGCGTGCAGTTCATGCTCGCCGACATGGAGATGAAGATCGAGGCCGCCCGGCACCTGGTCTACGTCGCCGCCGCCGCCGGTGAGGCCGGCCGCCCCGACGTCACCCGGGTGTCGGCCTCGGCCAAGGCCTTCGCCTCCGACGTCGCGATGCAGGTGACCACCGACGCCGTGCAGCTGTTCGGCGGCGCCGGCTACACCCAGGACTTCCCGGTCGAGCGCATGATGCGCGACGCCAAGATCACCCAGATCTACGAGGGCACCAACCAGATCCAGCGCATGGTCATCGCCCGCTCGCTGCTGCGCTGACCTGGGCGAACGCCTCCTCGTAGGCGTCGAGCACGGTGGCCGGCGCGTAGCGCTCGCGGGCCCGCCGGCTCCCGGCGGCCCGGTCGGGCGGGGCGGCGGCCAGCCGCCGCAGGCCGTCGGCGATCCCCCGCACGTCGCGCGGGGGGACGACGACGCCGAACCCGGTCTCCCGCACCGGGGTGCGGACGCCCGGGAGGTCGCTGGCCAGCGCGGGCACCCCGGCCATCATCGCCTCGACCTGGACGATGCCGAAGGCCTCGAAGGCGTTGACCGAGGGCAGCGCGAACACGTCGAGCGAGGCGTAGAAGTCGGCGAGGTCCTCGTCGGGCAGGAAGCCGAGCAGGCGGACCCGCGGGTCGTCCTCGACCAGCCGGCGCACCTCGGCGACCACCGACCCGCCGGCGACGTCGGCGAAGTCGCCGGCGATCAGCAGCCGGGCGTCGGGGGCGGCCGCCTCGCGGAACGCCCGCACCAGGTACTGCAGGCCCTTCTCCTCGACGATCCGGCCGAGGAAGCCGACGTGCAGCCCGGCCCCGTCGCGGAACCGCGGCGTGCCCGCGGGCCGCTCGTGGCACGGCGGGGGGATCACCGCGGTGCGCCCCTCCATGGCCGGCCACAGCCGGCTGTGCCGGGCGTAGTCGTCGCTGGTGACCACCACCCGCCGGGACCGGCGGAGGGTGAGCCGGCTGGAGGTGTCCACCGCGACCGTCTGCGCCCGGTTCACCGCGCCCGGCGGCAGGCTCACGTCGCAGTGGTACGTCGTCACCAGCGGCGAGCGGGAGCGCAGGGCGAGCAGCCCCGCCTCGGGCATCGGCAGGTGCAGGTTGGTCACCGACGCGGTGCGCGACGCGGCGACGAGCCGCCGCACCAGTGCCGGGCTGACGACACCCTTCCCGGCCCGCAGCAGCACCGGCGCCCGGTCCACCTCCACCCCGCGGAGCACCTCCCGCTCGGGCAGCGACCGGTCGTGGCGGCTGGTGACGACGCGGACGCGGTGGCCCCGCGCCGCCAGCCCCTCCGCGACGTCGCGCGCGACGTTGGTCAGGCCGCTGACGTAGGGGGCGTAGTAGTCCAGGGCGATCAGCACGTCGAGCCGGTCGCTCATCGGGCACCTCCGGTGGGGACGGCGCTGCCCACCGCGGCGGGGTTCCCCCGCTGCACGAGCAGCGCGGCCGTGCCCGCCAGGAGCCCCACGCCGGAGCCGACGGCGAAGGCCAGCGCGGCACGGGCGGCGAGGTCGGGCACGACGGCGAACACGACGGCCGACGAGATCAGCGCGACGATCCAGGTCACCGCGCTGTCCCGGTGGCGGGCCGACGCCACCAGGGCCTGGGTCACCAGCAGCACGCCGATGTAGAGCACGCTCCCGGCCGCCAGCACCGCGAGGTCGCCGCCGGGCAGGGCGTACCGGGCGCCGAAGAGCAGGCTCACCAGCGGCCCGCCGGCGAGCGCGGCGACCAGCGCGGCGACCGCGGCGGCCGCGGCCACCAGCGCGGCGACGCGCAGGGTGATGCGCCGCTGGGCGCCGCGGCCCGTCGACGCCCGCACCTCGGTGAGGGCGGGGAGCAGGGTGCTCTGCAGGGGGACGGCGACGAACAGGGGCAGCCGGACGAGCGTGAAGCTGGCCACGAAGGCCGCCGCCACCGTCGCCTCGTCGGGGTCGGCCGCGTGGGTGACGAGCACCGGAGCGGCGTTGAGCAGGGCCTGGGCGGCCAGCGACGCGAGGAGCAGGTGGCCGACGGCGCGCAGCCGCAGCCGCGTCCCCGGCGTCTCGACGACCGGTGCGCGGTGCCGCCGCGCCCGGACCAGCAGCACCACCAGCAGCGGCAGGTGGGCCAGCGCGATGGCCGCCACCAGGGTCCAGCCGAAGTCCGAGGCGGTCGGCGTCGCCACCAGCACCGCCACCAGGACCGCCCCGACCACCCGCAGGGCCGAGTCGAGCAGCAGGACACCGCCGTGGGCGCCCACCCGGCCGCGGCCCAGCAGCAGCCCGCGCAGGACGAACTGGGCGGACGAGACGAGGCACACGCCGACCAGCGCGGCCAGCAGCCCGGTGCGGCCGCCCAGCGCCGGGGACAGCAGCGGCCAGCCGGCGAGGACGGTGGCCAGGCTCAGCACGGTCATGCCGCCGACCGCCGACGCGGTGCCCGGCGGCAGGGGGGCGCCGGCCGGGCGGAGGTGCACCAGCCTGGTCAGCTCCAGCTCCACCGGCAGGAACGCGCCGAAGCCGACGACCAGCACCAGCGACCAGTACGCCCCGAACCAGCCGTACTCCGCGGTGGGCAGCGCCCGGGCGATCACCGCCAGGTAGACGTAGACGAGCAGCCCCGACAGCACGAGGCACAGCGCCACCCAGCTCAGCGACGAGACCAGGCGTGCCCGGCGGTCGGCGGGGCGGGCGCGCGCGGCGTCGGGGGCGCTCAGCGCGCCGCCACCCGGGGTCGGGGGCGGGGGAGCCGGCGGCAGGTCACCCGCCGACCGTAGCGACACCCCGGCGGCGACCGTGCGGCGGCGCCCGCCGGGGCCGGCGTGCGCGCCGGCCGGAACGGCTGGTGTTCACTGGCCACTGTTCACTGGCCACGGGACCGATCGACGGCAGACAGGGAGGATCGCGGGTGGACGTGGTCGACCGCCAGCGGGCCGAGCCCGCCGACGAGGCGTCGCCCGCGCCACCCCCGCCGCACCGGGCCCGCTCCGTGCTGGCGCTGGTGCTCGGCCTCGTGGCGCTGGTCTGCGCCGCGGCCCTGCCGCTAGCGCCGGTGCAGATGGCCGTCCCCGAGGTGAGCTGGCCGCTGGACCCCCAGCGGCCCGAGCCCACCATGCTCGAGCTGACCAACCAGACGCCGCTGTCGCTGGACGTGCGCTTCACCTGCGCCGCGGTGCGGGCGGCCGGCGCGACCGACGACGGCGTCCTGCTCGCCACGCTGGTCCCCGACCACCCGGTCGACGCGCGCGACGGCCTGGTGGTCACCGTCCGCGACGGCCAGCTGCGCGTGGCCGACCGCGGCCGGACGGTGCTGCGCGAGGCGCCGCCGGCGGGGGAGTGCGCCTACCGCGTGGTCGGCTCGACCGACCGGCTCACCGTCGAGCGGGACGGCGCCGTCGTCGGCGAGGTCCGGGCGGCCGGCGACGGCGAGGTCCTGCCCGACGTGGACGTGCTGACCACCAGCATCGACGCGCTCCCTGGCGAGGACCTGTCGGTGCGGCTCACGGTCGACGACCAGTTCGACACCACGCCGTCGCCGGTGAAGAAGGTGCTGGTCGCCGTCCTGCTGGTCGCCGCCCTCGGATCGGTCGTCCTGCTGTGGAGCGCGGACCGGGCCCGGCGGCGGGCTCCCGGCCCCGACGGCGGCGCGCGCCCGCGCCCCCGCGGGGACCCGCTCCTGCTGCTCGTCGACGTCGCCGTCGTCGGCACCCTGCTGCTGTGGCTGTTCCTCGCGCCGCCGGGGGACGACGACGGCTACTACGCGGCGATGGCGCGCAACGCGTCGGCCGAGGGCTTCGTCGGGAACTACTACCAGCTGCTCAACCAGTCCTTCACGCCGTTCACCTGGTTCTACCGGGTGCTGGGGTGGTGGCAGGAGGTCGGCGACAGCCCGGTGGTGCTGCGCGTCCCCGCGCTCGCCGCGGGGCTGGGCACCTGGCTGCTGGTGCGCCGGTACGTGAGCCGGCCCGGTGCCCTGCCCGCACCGCTGGGCGGCACGCGGCGGGGGCGGCGGCGGGTGGTCCTCGTGGCCGCCGCCTGCTTCCTCGCCTGGTGGCTGCCGTACGGCATGGGCGTCCGGCCCGAGGCGATCGTGGGCGTCCTGGCGGTGGCCGCCCTCGTCGGCGTGCTGCGCGGCCTGGAGCGGGAGCGGTTCCTGCCGGTCGGGCTCGCCGTGGGGGCCGCGGGCCTGGCGGTGGTCTGCCACCCCACCGGCTTCGTCGCGCTGGCGCCGCTGCTGGTCGCGCTGCCGCGGCTGGTGCGCCTCGTCCGGGCGGGGACCACGACCGTCGGCGCGCTGGGCCGGGGCGCCCTGCTGCTGGCGCCGTTCTCCTTCGCCGCCGCGGCGGCGTTCGCCGACGGGTCGCTGCGCGACTTCCAGCGGGGGCAGGAGATCTTCCTGTCCATCCAGGAGCAGAACGCCTGGTACGACGAGTACCAGCGGTACGCCTTCCTGCTGCAGCAGAGCCCGATGGGCGCCTACGCCAAGCGCACGGCCGTGCTGCTCGCGATCGCCGCGCTCGCCTGGTTCCTCGTGGTCGCCGTGGCGGCCCGCGCGCGCTCGACGCCCCTGCCCGCGCCGCTGCTGCTGGCCGGCCAGTCGCTCGCGGCGGCGTTCCTGCTGCTGTGGATCACCCCGAGCAAGTGGACCCACCACTTCGGCGCCCTGGCCGGGCTCGGGCCGGCGTTCCTCGCCCTGTTCCTGGTCTCGGTCGTGGTCGTCGTCCGCCGCGCCTACGGCGGCCGCCCGGCCGGCCCGGGCGTGCCGTTCCTCGTGCTGGGCTCCCTGGTCGTCGTCGCGGCGCTCAGCCTGCGCGGACCCAACGCCTGGCCCTACAGCTGGTTGCCCGGCCAGCCCGACGCCTTCGAGCCGCCGGACCTGCAGGACGTGCCCCTGGGCAGCGTGGCGCTCTGGGTCGGCATCGCGCTGGTCGTGCTGGGCGCCTGCGCGCTGCGCTCGCGCCGCCGGGGCGAGCGCGGGGCGCGCCCCTGGCTGGTGGCCGCGCCGGTGCTCTCGCTGGTGGTCGTGCTCCTGTCGCTGGGGTTCCTGCTGGGCAGCTTCGGCCTGGCCACCTACCGCACCCTGGACGGCTACTCGCCGTGGGCCGACGCCCTGCGCGACCCCCTGGCCGCCGACTGCGGCGCCGCCGCGGCCGTGAACGTGCTCGACCCGGCCACCGCCGAGCCGCTGGCCCCGGCGGCCGGCGTCCCCGAGCCGGACACCTCGACGGCGTTCGTGGACGGCGGCGGGTGGTCGGGCACCGACGACCCGCCGGAACCGGCCGCGTCCGGCGACGTCTGGGGGAGCCTGGTCACGCCCGGTGCGGAGGACGGGACCGGGACCGTGGAGACGCCGTGGTCGGCCCTGCCCGCGCTGGAGGACGACGAGCGGGTCGTGGTGCTCGCCGCCGGCCGGCTGGCCGGGGGCAACACCCTCGAGGTGGAGTTCGCCGCCGCGGCGGGGGACGGCGATCCGCGGGTGCTGCACCGGCAGACGCTGCAGGACGCCGTCGACTCGCCGGCCTGGCGCAGCTTCGCGCTCGACGTCGCGGCCGCCCGCGACGAGGGGGCCGACCTCGTGCGGGTCGTGGCCGGGGACCACTCGGGCGGGCCGGGGGGCTGGCTGGCGTTCACCGGCCCGTCGGTGACCCGCACCGTCCCCCTGGCGCAGTACCTGCCGGCCGACGCCCCCGTGGCGCTGGCGTGGCAGATCGCCTTCCTCTTCCCGTGCCAGCGACAGCCCGACGTGCGGCACGGGATCACCGAGCCGGTGGAGTACGCCGTCCTCTGGCGCGACCCGGCCGGCAACGGCATGGACGACAACACCTGGCAGGTGTTCCGCGGCGGGCTGTTCGCCCCGGTGCGGCGGACCTCCGGGATCACCGAGCTGGCGGTCGAGCTGCCCAGCGCGCCGGGCCTGCGCAACCTGCAGGTCTTCCGCTTCGACGTCCCGTACCCGGTCGACGGCTACCGGCTCGACGTCCCCCGGGTCTCCCGGACGGGCTGGGCCGGACCGCCGGAGGGGTGACCGGGTCCGGACGGTCACGCAGTGTGTGAACCGGCGGCCGGCGGGACACCATCGGGGGACACGACCGGACCCCGGGGTGCCGGTCGTGCGTAGTGTTGCGCCACGTGACGGTCGAGGAGGAGAACGCGGCGGTGAGCGCGGAACGGCGGACGACGACGGAGGCGGCGCGCACGGCGTTCTCCGGCAACGTCGTCGTCGGGCCCCAGCCGGCGCCGCGGTCGCTGGTCGCGGGGCTGGGGCGCAGCCTGCGCCCCCGGCAGTGGGTGAAGAACCTGCTGGTGTTCGCGGCCCCGCTCGCGTCGGGCACGGTGTTCCAGCTCGACGTGCTCGCCGCCAGCGTCGTGGCCGCGCTGCTGTTCTGCGTGGTGTCCAGCGGCATCTACCTGGTCAACGACGCCCGCGACGTGGAGGAGGACCGCCGGCACCCCACCAAGCGGTTCCGCCCGGTCGCCGCCGGCAGCGTGCCCGTGCCGCTGGCCCTCACCGTCGGGTTGCTGCTGCTCGCGGCCGGGCTGGCGCTCGCGGTCCTGGTGAGCCGCCCGCAGCTGGCCGCCGTCCTCGCCACCTACGTCGCGATCTCGCTGGGCTACTCGTTCTACCTCAAGGACCAGCCGGTCATCGACCTGGCCGCGGTGGCCAGCGGCTTCCTGCTCCGCGGGGTCGCCGGTGGCGCCGCCGCCGGGATCGCGCTGTCCCAGTGGTTCCTCCTCGTGGCCGCGTTCGGCGCCCTGTTCATGGTCGCCGGCAAGCGCTACGCCGAGGTGGTGGCGCTCGGCGAGGCGGCCGGCACCCGCCGCCTGCTCGGCCGGTACTCCGCCAGCTACCTGCGGTTCGTCTGGAGCCTCTCGGCCGGCGTGGCCTGCACCGCCTACAGCCTGTGGGCCTTCGAGATGCGCGAGGGGCACGACGGGGTGCCGTGGTCGACGATCTCCATCGCCCCGTTCGTGCTCGGTCTGCTGCGCTACGCCGTCGACGTCGACCGCGGCGACGCCGGCGCGCCCGAGGACATCGTGCTGCGCGACCGCGTGCTGCTGGTCCTGGGCCTGCTCTGGGCCGCCACCGTCGGGCTGGGCGTCCTCACCCGCTGACGGGCCGGCTCAGGCCCGGTCGAGCAGCCGGGACACCGCGGCCAGCCGGGAGTCCCCGGCCATGGCCGCCAGCCAGGCCGACCAGCCCGGCCGCGCCCGCATGGCCTCCAGGGCGTCGCGCGCCGCCTCGCGGTCGCCCCGCCGGGAGGCGGCCAGCGCCGCGTAGAGGTCGCGGGCGCCCTCGGGGGCGAACAGCGCCAGGGTCTCGTAGTCCCGCTCGTCGTAGGCGCGCTGGAGGTTGCGCAGCATGCGCAGCTGGGCCACGGGGTCGGCGGAGTCGTCGACCCGCAGGTCCATGCGGACGCCGTCGTCCTCGTCGGCCGGGGGCTCCCCGGAGACGACGAGCAGCGCCGCCGACTGCCTGCCCCGCAGGTCGCCGCCGGCGTCCTGGCCGGCGGTCAGCGCGGCGAGCAGGCGGTCGGGCAGCCCGCCGACGGCGGCGGTGAAGGCCTGCGCCATGGCCGGCAGCACCTCGGTCGAGGCGAGCATGTTGCCCTGCACGCTCCAGCCGTCGCCCAGGAGGTGGCCGCTGACCGGGAACGAGCCGCGGCCGGTGTCGGCCGCCACCCGCCCGTCGGCGGCGAGGACGGCGATCTGCCGGTCGGCGTCCTCGGCGGAGTGCGCCGCCTTCTTGACCAGCTCCTCCGGGGCCGCGCCTTCGGCCAGGCCGGCCAGCAGGGAGCTGCCCAGGCCCCGGCGGCTGCGGGCCTGGACGGCGACGACCCCGGTGCCGGGCCGCGCGGCGGGCACCGCGCGCCCGACGGCGAGGATGCACGAGGAGACGGCGATCCCCAGCTCCCCGGTCCCCGGGTCGCGCGCGACGACCGAGAAGGTCACGACCGCCCCCCGCCGGCGACCGGCGCGCCGTGCCCGGGACGCGGTGCCGCCGCCGAACCTCGCAAGCCCGGGGTCAGGCGGCGGGGACCGGCAGCGACATCGTGGGCACGTCGTCGGGGACGGTCAGCGGGGCGCCGGTGGCGGCGACGACCTCGTCGACGGTCACGCCCGGGGCGACCTCGCGCAGCACCAGCCCGTCGGCGGTGACGTCGACGACGGCGAGGTCGGTGACGACCCGGTCGACGCAGCCCTTGCCGGTGAGCGGCAGGGTGCACTCCTGGACGATCTTGGGCGAGCCGTCGCGGGCGACGTGCTCCATCATCACGATCACCCGCTTGGCGCCCTGGACCAGGTCCATCGCGCCGCCCATGCCGTTGACCATCTTGCCGGGGATGAGCCAGTTGGCCAGGTCGCCGCGGACGTTGACCTGCATGGCGCCGAGGATGGCCAGGTCGAGGTGGCCACCGCGGATCATGCCGAAGGACTGCGCGGAGTCGAAGAAGCTCGCCCCGGGCAGGATCGTCACCGTCTCCTTGCCCGCGTTGATCAAGTCCGGGTCCTCCTCGCCCTCGAACGGGTACGGGCCGACGCCGAGGATGCCGTTCTCGCTGTGCAGCACGACGTGCACGCCGTCGGGCACGTAGTTGGGGACCAGGGTGGGCATGCCGATGCCGAGGTTCACGTACTGGCCGTCGGTGAGCTCGAGGGCCACGCGGGCGGCGAGCTCGTCGCGGGTCAGCGCCATCTCGTCAGGCCTCCGTCGTCTCGTCGCCGGCGCCGGCGGGCGCGGCCTCCTGGCTGCGCGGCCGGGTGGTGCGCTTCTCGATGTTCTTGCCCTCCGGGCCGACGACGACCACGCGCTGCACGTAGACCCCGGGCAGGTGGACGTCCTCGGGGCGGATCTCGCCGGGCTCGACGAGCTCCTCGACCTCGGCGATGGTGACCCGCCCGGCCATCCCGGCCAGCGGGTTGAAGTTGCGCGCCGACTCGTGGAAGACCAGGTTGCCGTGCCGGTCGCCGACCGCGGCGCGGACCAACCCGAAGTCGGCGGTCAGCGCGGTCTCCAGCACGTACTGGCGGCCGTCGAACTCGCGGACCTCCTTGGGCCGGCTGGTCTCGACGACGTTGCCCTCGGCGTCGTAGCGGATCGGGATGCCGCCGTCGGCGACCATCGTGCCGACGCCGGTGGGGGTGTAGAACGCGGGGATGCCGGCGCCCCCGGCGCGCAGCCGCTCGGCCAGCGTGCCCTGCGGGGTGAGCTCCACCTCCAGCTCGCCGGACAGGTACAGCCGCGCGAGCTCCTTGTTGCCGCCGACGAACGAGCTGATGGTGCGGGTGATCCGGCCGGCGTACAGGAGCACGCCGAGGGCCTGGTCGTCGACGCCGCAGTTGTTGGAGATCGTCGTCAGGTTCCTCGCGCCCTGCGCGAGGAGCGCGTCGATCAGCTTGATGGGGACCCCGCAGAGCCCGAAACCGCCGACGGCGAGCGTCGCGCCGTCGGAGACGTCGGCCACGGCCTCGCGGGCGCTGGCGACCACCTTGTCCATGCACGTACCACCGTTCTCGGGCGGCGGGGAGCCCTCGTCAGGCGGGGCGGCCCAGCGCGCGGATGCCGTCGATCTCGGGTCCGAGCGTAGCGGTGACCCGCTCGGCGGCCGCACGGGCGGCCAGGCCGGCCGGGTCGGGGTGGCGGCAGAGGACCACCGACGCCCCGGCGGCGAGCGGGGCGAGCAGCCAGGCGACCGGACCGGCCTCCGCGGCCGTGGCCTCGTCGACCAGCACCCGGTCGCCCTCGGCCAGGCCGAGCCGGCCGGCGAGCTCGCGGGCGGCCCCGGCCAGGCCGCCGAGGGTGAGCTCCAGCCCGCCGACGCGCAGCCCGGGCGCCGACGGGTCCGGCGCCGTCCAGGGCACGAACCGGTCACCGGCCGCGCGCACCTCGAGCGCGAAGTCCCGGGCCGGCCCGGCGTAGTCGCGCATGCCCAGGCCCAGCGGGTGCAGCGACAGCCCGAGCAGCTCGCCGCCCGCGACCTCGGCGACCGCCTCGACGCGGTCCTGCGCGGCGAGGACGACGTCGGCCTCGGCCAGCCGCCCGTCGTCCTCGGCGGCCGTGTCCAGCACGGTCGCGCCGCAGCTCCACACGCCCAGCAGCACGGCGGCGGTCTGCCAGTGCACCGGCAGCGCCACGGCCACCGTGCTGCCCGGGCCGACGTCGAACTCGTCCTGCAGCAGGTTGGCCGTCTTGGCCACCCAGTTGGCCAGCGTGGTGGCCGAGAGCTCCACCCGCTCGCCCGTCGCGTCGTCGTAGGACGTGATCACCGGGGCGGCGGCGGCCCGGCGCACGGCGGCGTCGAGCAGGGCGCTGGGCAGGTCCGGGGCAGCGGGCACGGGCCCAGGGTGGCAGGTGGCGCCCTCGGCCCGGCCCGCTAGGGTCCGCCCGCCATGGACAGCACCCTCGCGCGCCTCACCGCCGTCGACGTCTCCCTGCTGCGGGGCACCCGCCGCCGGCTCGGCGGGAGCGCCGCGGTCCCGGTCGCCCGCGCCCTCTCCCTGTTCGGCGAGCACGGCGCCGGGTGGCTGGGCCTCGCCGCCGTCGGGTGGCTCCGCGGCCGGCGGCGGGAGGAGTGGGCCACCGGGGCGGCCGGGGTGCTCGTCGCCCACGCCTCGGGGGTGGTGCTCAAGCGGCTCGTGCGCCGGCAGCGGCCGATCCTGCCGGACGTCCCGGCGCTGGTGTCCACGCCGAGCCGGCTGTCCTTCCCCAGCGCCCACAGCTGCTCGACCGCCGCCGCCGCGGTGGGCTACGGGCCGCTGCTGGGCCGGCCGCTCATGGGCACCGCGCTGGCGGGCATGCTCGTTTCCCGCGTCCTGCTCGGCGTGCACTACCCCAGCGACGTCGTGGCCGGGGCGGTGCTCGGCGGCGTCGCGGCCCGGACGGTGCGGGCCGCGGCCCGCCGCCGGTCCCGGGGCTGACGCCGGACCGGCGGAGGGGCTCAGCCCCCGTTCGGGTCGTTCTTGGTCGGCGGCATGCCCTCGTCCAGAGCCTGCTGCGCGGCCACCGGGTCGTAGGCGCAGGCGTCGGCCGCGTCGTCGACGGCGGTGCTCGGGGCGGTGCCCGACGTCCCGGACGACCCGCTCCCGGACGACGTGCCGCCGGTGGACGTGCCGCCCGACGACGTGCCGCCGGAGGTCCCCGTCGCCGGGGGAGCGGTGCCGCCGGTCGTGCCGCCGGTGGCGGTGGTCCCGCCCGACGCGCTCCCGGCCGGGACGGTGCCGATCGCCTGGGACACGATCGCGCGGATCTCGTCGTAGTCCGGGTAGGCCGGGGTGATCACCGAGTCGTCGAAGACGACGCTCTGGATGCCCGCGTCCTTGACCTTGAGCGCCAGGTCGACGAAGGCGCCCACCACGTCCTGGGGGATGTCCGTGCTGAGGATGTCCTGGGTGGTGGCGGCCAGCTGCTGGTAGCGCGACAGGAGCGTCATCGGGTCGGCCGCGTCCACGATGGCGTTGATCATGCAGCGCTGGCGGTCCATGCGGGTGTAGTCGGTGAGACCGAAGCGACCGCGGGCGAAGGCGAGCGCCGTCTCGCCGCTCATGTGCTGATCGGGGCCGGGGCTGATGTAGCCGTCCGGCAGGTACCCCTTCGTCGGCTCGCCGCCGATCGGCACCCAGTAGTTGACGTTGACCGTGATGCCGCCGAGGGCGTCGACCAGCTGGCTGAACCCGTCGAGGTTGACCAGCACGTAGTAGTCGATGTCCAGGCCCAGGGCCTCGCCGACGCCGAGCTTGAGGAAGTCGGCGCCCGGGTTGTCGGTGGGCCCGAGGATGTCGGGGTACAGGGCGGGGCCGTTGCGGTACACGGCGTTGAGCAGGCTCTCGCTCTCGCTGCCGGCGTCGAACCCGTCGGGGAACACCTCGTGCAGCGGGCTGTCCTCGGGGAAGGGCAGCTCCTCGAGGTTGCGGGGCAGGCTGAACAGGTCGGTGGCGCCCGTGGTGGTGTCGATGCTGGCGACCATCACGGTGTCGGTGCGCACGCCCTCGCGGCCGTCGCCCCCGTCGCCGCCGAGGAGGAGCACGTTGACCCGCGGCTTGTCGGCCCACGGGTTCGGCCCGCTGACCTCGGGCACGGTCGCGGACTCACCGTCGGCGAACAGGCCGGCGAGCAGGTTCCGCTGCACGTTGCTCAGGTGGGCGACCTCGAACGCCGGCGCGGCGATGCCCAGCGCGAGGGCCGTCACCAGCAGCCCGCCGACGACGTGCTGGCCGCGCGTCGTGGTGTCGGGGGCCAGCATCCGGTAGCCGGCGATGACGACCAGCGCCCAGACCACCGCCACCGCGACGGCGCCCCACGTCACCCAGAGCAGGGCGGTCGGGTCGACGGCGAGGTGCAGCGCGGTCCGCCGGCCGGCGGTCGCCAGCCAGGCGCCGCCGGCGAGGGCGAGGACGACGAGGGCGATCAGGGCCCAGCCCAGCTTGCGGCGGCCGGCGGCGACGAAGGCCGAGCCGGGGACCAGGGCGCCGAGGACGGTCAGCCCGAGCACCGCGCCGAAGCCGCGGCGGGGTCCCGAGGCGTCGGCGTCGTCCCAGTCCTCGTCCCGGTCCCAGTCGTCGTCCCAGTCGTCCTGCTCGAACCGGGCGAAGCGCTCGTCGAGGTCGTCGTCCCAGCGGTCGGCGACCAGCTGGCCACCGCGCACCGGCTCCTCGTCCCAGCGCCGCTCGGCCCGGGCGGGCACGGCGACGCGCGGCGGCGGGACCGGCGGCATGCCGGCCCGGCCCCGGGGCACCGGCGGCAGGCCGGCGGCGGGCCGGGGCGGGGGCATGGTGGCCGAGGAGCGGGGGGCCGCGGGCCGGGACGCGGACGAGCGGGAGCCGGACGCCGGCGCCGGCCGGCGGCTGGGGCGACCCGCGCGAGGGTCGAGCCGCGCGGGCAGGGGGCGGCCGCTCGCCGTCGCGCCGCGGGCCTCACGCTCTCGGGTCACGGGTGTCCTCACTGCTCGGCTGATGGGGAAGAGGGGCGGGTCCGGCGAGCCCTAGTTGATGCAGCTGGTGTCGGCCGCTGTCCGGGCCTCGTCTCCCTCGGCGGGGGGCGGCGCCTCCGGTGCGGAGACCGCCTGCCCGACGCCGTTGAAGTCGGAGCCCAGCACCAGCTCGACCGTGCCCTCCGGAGCCTCGTCCGCCTGCACGGTCGTGGCGCCGGGGATGGCCGCGGCCAGCGTGTTGGCCAGGGCGTCGTCGCCCATGGCGTAACGGATCTCGGTCGCCGTGTACTCCGCGCTGTCGGCGTTGCCGGTGCTCACCACGGTGAACCCCGCGGCGGTCAGCTCGTCGGCGGTGTCGGCCGCGAGCCCGCCGATCCCGGACCCGTTGTAGACCGCCACCGACACCTCGCCCGGGGTGACCGTCGGCACGGCCCCGCTCTCGGTGGGCTGCGCGGCCGTGCCGGTGTCCGCCGAGAGGTTCGCGAAGAACTCGTGGAGGGTGTCGGTGTCCTGCAGGCGCAGGATGTAGCGACCGTCCTCGTCGTGGTCGTCCCCGACGTAGGGGATGGTCTCGAAGGTGATGCTGCCGGCCGTGACCGACTGCATCTGTGCGGCCAGGTCGAACAGGTCGAGGTTCTGGTCGATGGTCAGCGAGCCGGCCGCGGCCTCCACGAGCTCGCGCTGCTTGCCCAGGTCGAACAGCACGTTGTCCGACAGCACCTTGCGGATCATGCCGGCGATGAACGTCTGCTGGCGGACGATCCGGTCGAAGTCGCCGCGGGGCAGGCCGTGGCGCTGGCGCACGAACGCCAGCGCCTGCTCGCCGCTGATGGTCTGCACCCCGGCCGGCAGGTCGACGCCGGAGTACGGGTCGCGCACCGCCTGGCAGAGGTTCACCTCGACGCCGCCGATGACGCTGCTGAGGTTGAAGAAGCCGAGCAGGTCCACCTCGGCGTAGTGGTCGATCTGCAGCCCGCTGAGCCGGCTGATCGTCTGGATGAGCAGCTGCGCGCCGGAGGCCTGCTGCGCGTCCTCGTCCGCGTCGGGACCGGCGTCGGCGACCCCGTAGGCGTACGCGGCGTTGAGCTTGTCCCAGCCGTGGCCGGGGATCTCCACGTAGGAGTCGCGGGGGAAGGAGACGAAGGACGCGGCCGACCCGTCGGCGGGCACGTGCACCAGGATCATCGTGTCGGTGGCCATGCCGCCGTTGTCCTCGGTGTTGAGCTGCGCGAGCTCCTCCTCCGTCGCGCCGGCGCGGCTGTCGTTGCCCACGAGCAGCAGGTTCATCGCGGCGCCGCCGCCGATGCCGTCGTTGCCGGACGACGGGATGGCGTCGGTGCGGTGGACGCTGGCGTTGGCGACCTGGCCCAGGTACCAGCCCCACCCGGTGGTGGCCAGCAGCACCAGGGAGAGCAGGCCCGCGACCAGCCGGCCGGCCCCGGCCGCCCGCCCGCCGCGGCGCGCAGCCCCGTCCCCGGCGCGCGCCCCGTCGGCGCCGGCGGGCCGGCGACCGGCCTGCCCCGCGCGGGGGTCGAGCCTCGGCGGCAGCGGGCGCTGGGCGCCGCTCCCGCGTCGGGGGTCGGAGCTGCTCACGTCGGGCGGTCGTCCTTCCGCGGGGAGCCGGCGAGCCGCGGGTCGGGGGCACCCGGCTCGCGGCGTGGATGTGACGGGACGATACGTCCGGAACCTGCACGCGACGGTGATCGACGCCGTCCTCTGGAACACTTGGACCCCGTTCACCACACGGACCCCGCGCATCCCCCCGCATGCGTGCGGATCGCCCGATCCGGAGGAACCCTGTCCTCATGCGCATCTTCGTGACCGGCGGAGCCGGTTTCATCGGCTCGCACTACGTACGCACGATGCTCAGCGGTGGCTACCCCGGCTTCGAGGACGCCGAGGTGACCGTCTTCGACAAGCTGACCTACGCCGGCAACCTCGCCAACCTCGCCCCGGTCGCGGACAACCCGCGGTACCGGTTCGTGCAGGGGGACATCTGCAGCCAGGAGGACCTCGACGCCGCCCTGCCCGGGCACGACGTCGTCGTCAACTTCGCGGCCGAGTCGCACGTGGACCGCTCGATCCACGGCGCCGCCGACTTCGTGCTGACCAACGTGCTCGGCGCGCAGCAGGTCTTCGAGGCCTCGCTGCGCCACCGCGTGGGGCGGGTGCTGCACGTATCCACCGACGAGGTGTACGGCTCGATCGACGAGGGTTCGTGGCAGGAGGACCACATCCTCGAGCCCAACTCGCCCTACTCCGCGGCCAAGGCCGGCAGCGACCTCATCGCCCGTGCCTACGCCAAGACCTACGGCCTGAACATCTCGATCACCCGGTGCAGCAACAACTACGGGCCGTACCACTTCCCCGAGAAGGTCATCCCGCTGTTCGTCACCAACCTCCTCGACGGCGAGAAGGTGCCGCTGTACGGCGAGGGCGCCAACGTGCGCGACTGGCTGTTCGTCGACGACCACTGCCGGGGCATCCAGCTGGTGGTGGAGAAGGGCCTGCCCGGCGAGTTCTACAACATCGGCGGGGGGCGTGAGCTGTCCAACAAGGAGCTCACGGAGAAGCTGCTCGAGGCCACCGGCCGCGACTGGAGCTACGTCGAGAACATCGTCGACCCGCGCGGCGGCGGCCACGACCTGCGCTACTCGGTCGACTACTCCAAGACCGCCGCGCTGGGCTACGCGCCGCGGATGTCGTTCGAGGACGGCCTGGCCCTGACCGTGCAGTGGTACCGCGACAACCGCGACTGGTGGGAGCCGCTCAAGGCCGCCGCGGCCACGGCCCGCCGGTGAGCGTCGCCTGGCTGATCACCGGAGCCCGCGGCCAGCTCGGCCACGACCTGCTGGAGGTGCTCGGCGGGCGGCCGGACGACGACGTCCGCGGGGTCGCCCGCGACGAGCTCGACCTGACCGACGAGGCCGGCGTCCGCCGGCTGGTGCGGTCCTGGCTGGACGAGGCGCGCCGCCGCGGGCACCGGGCGGTCCTGGTCAACGCGGCCGCCTACACCGCCGTGGACGCCGCCGAGGAGGACGAGGCGACCGCCCAGGTGGTCAACGGGGACGCCCCCGGCTGGCTGGCGCAGGAGATGGCCGGCGCCGGCCGGCTGGTCCACGTCTCCACCGACTACGTGTTCGACGGCACCGCCACCGAGCCGTACCCGGTCGACGCGCCGGTCGCCCCCCGCTCGGCGTACGGCCGGACGAAGGCCGCGGGGGAGCGGGCGGTCGCCGCCGCCGGTGGCGACGCGACGACCGTCCGCACGGCGTGGGTGTACGGCCGGCACGGCGCCAACTTCGTGCGCACGATGGTCCGGCTGGAGAAGGAGCGCGAGACCGTCTCCGTCGTCGAGGACCAGGTGGGCTCGCCGACCTGGTCGGCCGAGCTCGCCGCCGGCCTGGTCGCGCTCGGCGACCGGGCCGAGCCGGCGCCGCCCGTGCTGCACTTCACCAACGCCGGCCAGGTGAGCTGGTGCGGGCTCGCCCGGGCCGTCTTCGAGGAGGTCGGCGCCGACCCCTCGCGGGTGCTGCCGACGACGACCGCGCAGTTCCCCCGCCCCGCGCCGCGACCGGCGTTCTCGGTGCTCGACGGCGGCGCCTGGACGGCAGCGGGCCTCCCCGCGCCGCGGCCGTGGCGGGAGGCCCTGTCCGTGGCCATGCAGGAGGGCTTCCGCGGCTGATGCGCCTCGGCCTGGTCCTGGAGCAGGCGCTGGCGCCGGTCCCGGGCGGGACCGGCCGCTACGCCGTCGAGCTGGCGCGCTCCCTCGCCGCGGACGGCACCGCCGTCACCGGGTGGACGGCGTGGCACCGCGACGCGGCGGCGGCCCGGGTGCCGGGGGTCGCCGGGCCGCGGCGGCTCCCGCTGGGGCGGCGGGCCCTGACGGCGGTGTGGGAGCGGGGGACCGGCCCGGTGCCCCGAGGAGCCGACGTGGTGCACGCGCCCACGCTGCTGCTCCCGCCGCGCGGCCGGCGCCCGCTGGTGGTGACCGTCCACGACGCGGTGCCGTGGACCCACCCCGAGACGCTGACCCCCCGGGGTGTGCGCTGGCACCGCGCCATGGCGGAGCGGGCCGTGCGCACCGCCGACGCGGTCGTGGTGCCGAGCGCGGCGACCGCCCGCGCCCTCGCCGAGCGGCTGCCGCTGCGCCACGACCCGGACGTCGTGCCGCTGGGCGCCACCCCGCTGCCGGTGCCCGACGACGCCGCCGCCCGCCTCGACCGGCTGCGGCTGACGGCGGGCGGCTACCTGCTCAGCCTGGCCACGCTGGAACCGCGCAAGGGCCTCGACGTCCTGATCCGGGCACTGGCCAGGTCCGGGGCCCCGGACCTGCCGCTGGCGCTGGTGGGCGCGCCGGGGTGGGGCGGCCTCGACCCGGTCGCGGTGGCCGGTGCCGCCGGCCTCCCGGAGGGCCGGGTGCGCGTGCTCGGCCGGCTCGACGACCGCGATCTCGCCGCGGTCCTCCCCAACGCCGCCGCGCTGGTCGTGCCGAGCCTGGCCGAGGGGTTCGGCCTGCCCGTGGTGGAGGGGATGGCGGCGGGCGTCCCGGTGGTGACCTCCGAGGACCCGGCGCTGCTCGAGGTGGGCGGACCGGCCGCGGTGGCCGCGCCGACGGGCGACCCGGACGGGCTGGCCGACGCGCTGCGCCGCGTGTGCGGCGACGCGGGGCTGCGCGCCGCCGTGGTGGCGGCCGGTCGCGAGCGCGCCGCCGGGTACACGTGGGCGGCGACCGCCCAGCGGCACCTGGAGGTCTACCGGCGGGTGGCCTGACCGGCCGGTGGTTCAGCCCTCGGCGAGCAGGCCCATCAGGTAGTCGCCGTACCCGCTCTTCTGCAGCGGCTTGGCCAGGGCTTCGAGCTGGGCGTCGTCGATGTAGCCGCGCCGCCAGGCGATCTCCTCGATGCAGCCGACCTTCCAGCCCTGCCGGTCCTCCACGACCTGCACGAACTCGGCGGCCTGCATCATCGACACGTGCGTGCCGGTGTCGAGCCACGCGGTGCCGCGCGGCAGGACGGTGACCGTCAGCCGGTCGCGGCGCAGGTACTCGTCGTTGACCGCGGTGATCTCCAGCTCGCCGCGGGCGCTGGGCCGGATCGCGCGGGCGATGTCGACGACCTCGTTGTCGTAGAAGTAGAGCCCCGGGACGGCGTAGGAGCTCTTCGGCCGCGCCGGCTTCTCCTCGATGGAGAGCACCCGCCCGTTCTCGTCGAACTCGACCACGCCGTAGTCCTGCGGGTTCGCCACGTGGTAGGCGAAGACGTGGCCGCCGTCGGGGTCGGTGTTGGCCCGCAGGCTCTCGCCGAGGCCGGTGCCGTAGAAGATGTTGTCGCCGAGGACCAGGGCCACCGGCTGGTCACCGATGAACTCCGCGCCGATCAGGAACGCCTGCGCGAGCCCCTCGGGCCGCGGCTGGACGGCGTAGCTGAGCTCGATGCCGATGTCGGATCCGTCCCCCAGCAGCCGCTGGAAGCTGCCCTGGTCCTCGGGGGTGGTGATGATCAGGATCTCGCGGATCCCGGCATTCATCAGCAGCGACAGCGGGTAGTAGATCATCGGCTTGTCGTAGATCGGCATCAGCTGCTTGCTGATGGCCTTGGTGATCGGGTACAGCCGGGTCCCGCTTCCGCCCGCCAGGATGATGCCGCGCACCGCGCCAGACTAGCCACACCGGCGGGACGCCCGTCGGCGCCGCCGGGGCCTCAGACGGCCGGCTCGCGCTCGCGGACCACGGTCACCGGCGCCGTGCGGTCCCGGGCCGGTTCCGGGACCGGCGGCACCGGCAGCGGGGACCGGAGCCGGGGCGGGGCGGTCGGCGCGTGCTCGTCCGCGCCCGCCGCCGGCTCGTCCGCGGTCGTCGCCGGGGCGGGGCCCTCCGCGCGCAGGGCCAGCACGGCGCAGGCGACGGTGACGGCCAGCCCGGCGAGGGCGAGCACCGGGACGGGGAACGGCGGGGCCCACGGGCCCGAGTTGCCGACCAGCAGCCGGTAGAAGCCGTCGACCCCGTTGACGTAGCGGTTCACGGCCCACACCAGCGCGCCGGCCTGGACGAGCACGAAGACCCCGGCCACCAGCGCCACCACGCGCCGGGTCGGCACGCCGCGCTCGCCCGTCGCCGGCAGCAGGCCCAGGAGCAGCGGCAGCCCGACGGCGAGCGGCAGGACGTAGCGGCCCTGCCAGGTGAGCCCGCTCTCGCGGTAGGTCATCAGCTGGAGGACCGAGGGGAGCAGGAGGACGACGGCGAGCAGCACGGCCAGGACGACCAGGGCCCGGCGCTCCGCCCCGGCCAGGCTCAGCGTCCCGAGCGCGACCAGCGCCACCGTGAACGCCAGCAGCAGCAGCGGCGGCAGGGGGGTGTCCAGCCAGCCGAAGACGCCCACCATCTCCCCGAGCTGCCGGTCGATCGACGTGAGGGTCGTGGCCGCGGCCTCGGGGAAGGCCATGTCCTCCCAGAAGGTCATCGGCGCGAGGGTGAGCGCGTCGCGCAGGAGGATCCAGACGAACGTCGAGCCGGCGGTGACCGCCACGACGGGGACCGCCGAGAGCACCGCGCGGCTGCGCAGCAGCCGCAGCAGGCCCTCGCGGGTGCCCAGCAGCGCCAGCAGCGCGACCACGATCAGGGTCAGCCACAGCAGCGACATCGGCCGCATCAGGGTCAGCAGCACGATCGCGACCAGGCTGCGGCGCAGCGCCGGCTCGCGCCAGGTCAGCGGCAGCCCGTGCTCCTCCCGCAACCGCGTGAGGAGCACGAAGCCGGCCGCCCAGAGGCTGATCGCGGCGGCGATCTCCGGGCCCTGCGGGTTCACCGCGCCGGCGAAGAACAGCAGCATGGGGGTGGTCGCCAGGCCGAGGCCGGCGAGGGCCGTGCGGGGCCGGCGGGTGGCCAGCGCGCTGCACGTCGCCGAGGCCAGCAGCGCGCCCACCAGCACGGCGGTCAGCGCGCGCATCAGGTAGACGGCGGCCTTGCCGGAGGCGACCAGGGTGGGCAGCCCCGCGTACAGGTAGTAGGCGGGCGGGTAGTGCCCGACGTAGGTGACGGCCTCGGCCTCGCCCGAGCGGCCGCCGTACTGCGGCGCGCACTCGGCGGTGATCGTCCCGGAGAAGGCGTAGCAGGAGGGGACGCCACCGGCCTGGGCGATGTCGGCCGGCACGGTGACGGTGGTCAGCACGTCCTCCATGGGCGCCCAGACCTCGCCGCGCACGGCGGCGGCGGCGTAGACCGTGTGCGCCGGCTCGTCGGGGACGCTGAACAGAGGGCTGGACAGGCCCCACAGCCCGCCGAGCGTGGAGAAGAGGACGAAGGCGACCAGCCAGCGCCGCCCCTCGGACGGTCTCCTCAGCGAGATCTTCACGGTCGCCCCTCTGTCGTCGTGCTGCCGGTCGGCCGCGGCGTCCCGGGACGCCGGCGCGGGTCAGATTAGGGCCGCCGGGGAGGGCTCCCGGCCGTTCCGCGCGGGGTGCGTGGGACCACCGGGACGCCGCGTAATCCCTGGTGCCGGCGGGTCGCCCACGCCTGCGGAATGGCGGTGGGACTACGGCAATTGTGGTTCTAGCGGCACGGGCTTTTGGGCGGAATCTTCCGTCACGACACGCCATCGGACGGGTTCGCCGCATTGGCAACTCTCCGTATGGTTGGGCTGCCTCTCAGTGAAGGGTGGGTGTCATGATGACCACCGGGCCGCGCGTCCTCCTGGACGCCACCGCAGTGCCGGCCAACCGGGGCGGTGTCGGGCGCTACGTCGACCAGCTCGTCCCCGCCCTCGACGCGTTGGAGGCCGACCTCGTCGTCGTCTGCCAGTCGCGCGACCTCGAGTACTACGGCAAGCTCGCGCCGACCGGCGACGTGGTGGCCGCTCCCGAGAACGTCTCCCGCGTGCCCGCGCGCCTGGTCTGGGAGCAGACCGGCCTGCCGCGGCTGGCCGAGCGGGTGGGGGCCGAGGTCATCCACTCGCCGCACTACACGATGCCGCTGCGCAGCCGGGTGCCGGTCGTGACGACGCTGCACGACGCCACCTTCTTCACGCACCCCGACGTGCACATCCCCGTGAAGCGGATGTTCTTCCGCTCCTGGACCAAGGCGTCCCTGCGCCGGGCCGCCCGCTGCGTCGTGCCGTCGTACGCCACCCTCGACGAGCTGACCCGGGTCACCGGCGGGGTCCGCGGCCAGGTGGACGTCGCCCACCACGGGGTCGACCCGTGCGTGTTCCGCCTGCCGACGGGCGGGGAGAAGGAGGCGGTGCGCGAGCACCTCGGCCTGCGCGCCCGCAGCTACGTGGCCTTCCTCGGCACCATCGAGCCGCGCAAGAACGTGCCCTTCCTCATCGAGGGGTGGCGCCGGGCGGTCGCCGACCTGCCCGAGCCGCCGGCCCTGGTCGTGGCCGGGGGCCGCGGGTGGGACACCCGGATCGAGGACGCCCTCGCCTCGGTGCCGGACCACCTCGAGGTGCACCTGCCCGGGTACCTGCCGCTGGACATGCTCAAGGGGTTCCTCGGCGGCGCGGAGGTCGTGGCCTACCCGAGCATGGGGGAGGGCTTCGGCCTGCCGGTGCTGGAGGCGATGGCCTGCGGTGCGCCGGTGCTGACCACCACCTCGCTCGCCCTGCCCGAGGTCGGCGGGGACGCCGTGGCCTACACCGACGCGACCGCCGCCGGCATCGGCGCGGAGCTGGCCGCGCTGCTCGCGGACGGCCGGCGCCGGGCCGAGCTCTCGGCGCTCGCGGTCGAGCGGGCGGCCACCTTCACCTGGACCGCCTGTGCGCAGCAGCACCTGCGCACGTACGCTCGCGCAGTAGCGGCCTGACCCACCCGGTGTCCGGCCGGACCTGACGACCGGACGCGAGGAGGGGCCCCCACGGTGCGGCAGCTCTCCTCCGACCCGGTGCGGTGACCGCTCCCACCGTCTCCCTGACGCGAGCGCTCGACGACCTGCGAGCGGGCTGGCGGCAGCGGGAGCTCTGGGGACACCTCGGCTGGCAGGACATCCGCCAGCGGTACCGGCGCTCGGTGCTGGGGCCGATCTGGATCTCCATCACCATGGCGGTGACGGCGATCGCGCTGGGCATCCTCTACGCCGGCCTGTTCCAGACCCCGCTGGCGGAGCAGCTGCCCTACGTGCTGGTCGGCTTCATCGTCTGGGGCTTCATCAGCGGCTGCATCACCGAGGGCGCCGAGGTCTTCATCGCCAACGTCGGGCTGATCACCCACCTGCCGGCGCCGTTGAGCGTGCACGTCTACCGCCTGGTCTGGCGGCAGGTGCTGTTCTTCCTGCACAACCTGATCGTCTACGTGGTGATGCTCTTCGTCTTCCCGCAGGACCTGTCGTGGGCCAGCCTCACCGCGATCCCGGCGTTCCTCCTGCTGGTGGTCAACGGGGCCTGGGTCGCGCTGCTGTTCGGGGTCGTGACCACCCGCTTCCGCGACCTGACGCCGATCACCCAGTCGGTCGTGCAGCTGGCCTTCTTCCTGACCCCGATCGTGTGGATGTACGACACCCTGCTCAACAGCCCCAACCCGACGATCGCCGAGCGGGCCCAGCTCGCCGAGCTCAACCCGTTCCTGCACTTCATCGAGATCATCCGGCGGCCGCTGCTCGGCCAGCCCCAGGAGCTGCGGTTCTGGGTCGTCGTCCTGGTGATCACCGTGGTCGGCTGGGCGCTGACCCTCTTCGTGCTCCGGCGCTACCGCGCCCGCGTGTCCTACTGGGTGTGACCATGACGTCCGACGTCACCCGCGTGAGCATCACCACCAAGGACGCCTGCGTCGACTTCCCGATCTTCGACGCCAAGACGCGGTCGCTGAAGAAGACGGTGCTCGGCGTCGTGGGCGGCAACATCGCCAGCGACACCAAGGTGCCGATCGTCGAGGCGCTGAAGGACATCACCCTCAACCTCCAGCACGGCGACCGGGTGGGCCTGGTCGGGCACAACGGGGCCGGCAAGTCCACGCTGCTGCGGCTGCTCTCGGGGATCTACGAGCCCACCCGCGGGACGGCGGAGATCCACGGGCGGGTGGCGCCGGTGTTCGACCTCGGCGTCGGCATGGACCCGGAGATCTCCGGCTACGAGAACATCCTCATCCGGGGCCTGTTCCTGGGGATGAGCCGCAAGCAGATGCTGGCCCGCGTCGACGACATCGCGGAGTTCACCGAACTGGGCGATTTCCTCTCCCTGCCGCTGCGGACATACTCGACGGGGATGCGGATCCGCCTCGCCCTCGGGGTGGTCACCAGCATCGACCCGGAGATCCTGCTCCTCGACGAGGGGATCGGTGCGGTGGACGCGGCCTTCATGGAGCGGGCCCGCGACCGGCTGGCCGACCTGGTCCAGCGCGCAGGGCTGCTCGTGTTCGCGTCGCACTCGGAGGAGTTCTTGCGCCAGCTGTGCGACACCGCCCTGTGGCTCGAGCACGGCCGGGTGCGCGCGCACGGCGAGCTCGAGGACATCCTGCGCATGTACGGCGGGCACGGCCCGTGACCGGGCCCGGCCGGCGGATCCTGGCCGCCGACGTCGTGATCGCCGTGGTGGTCACGAAGGACCGGCCCGACTCGCTGGAGCGCAGCCTCGAGGCCCTCTGCCGGCAGACCCGGCGGGTCGACCGCGTGGTGGTGGTCGACAACGCCGCCGACCCCAAGGTCGGGGAGATCGTCGAGGGGCTCGATCTGCCGGCCACCTACCTGCCGTCGCGCCGCAACCTCGGCGGTGCCGGCGGGTTCGCGCTCGGCATGCTGCACGCCCTCGCGCTCGGCGCCGACTGGGTCTGGTGCGCCGACGACGACGGCCGGCCCGAGGACGACCGGGTGCTGGAGACCCTGCTGCGCACGGCGGTGGAGGACAGCCTCGACGAGGTCTCGCCGATGGTCGTCGACATCCGGCACCCCGACCGGCTGGCCTTCCCCCTCCGGCGCGGGTTGCGCTGGCGCCGCCGCCGGGACGACTTCCGCGACATCCGGGTCCTGCACGGCTACGCGTCGCTGTTCAACGGCGCGCTCTTCCGGGCCGAGGCGCTCGAGGTCGTCGGCGTGCCGGACCTGCGGATGTTCGTCCGCGGGGACGAGACCGAGCTGCACCGGCGCCTGCTGCGCTCCGGGCTGCGCTTCGGCACGGTGACGCGGGCGGCCTACCTGCACCCCGACGGCTCGGCCGAGTTCAAGCCGCTCCTCGGCCAGGCGCTGTCCGCCCAGTACCCCGACGACCCGGTCAAGCGCTTCTACACGTACCGCAACCGCGGCTACCTGATGGCCCAGCCGGGGATGCGCTGGCTGCTGCCGCTGGAGTGGATCCGGTTCAGCTGGTACTTCCTGCTCCGGCGGCAGGACGTGGAGGGCTGGCGGGAGTGGCGGCGCCTGACCCGCGCCGGCCGTACCGAGCACTTCGGCCGCCGCTGAGGCGCCCGGCCCGCGGGGCGCCGCCCGTGCGGGCGACGCCCCGGCCGGGCCTCAGCGCCGGCCGAACACCTCGTCCCACGCCTCGACGCTGGTCAGCCGCGGCAGCGCGTCGCGGTAGGCCCTGCGCAGCTCGGGCCACCGCCGGTAGATCGTCCACTCCAGCCGCAGCGACTCGCGCAGCAGCTTCCAGAAGGTGCGCGAGTCCCGCCGCCGGTAGGTGATGCCGCGGCCGTCCGCCGTCCCCACCGTCGCGCTGTCCAGGCGCGCGAGCAGGAACCAGCGCGCGTCCTGCGCCGCGACGTTGAGCTGGGGCCGGTCGTGGTCGCCCTTGGCGGGCAGCAGGTTGTGCACCAGGGCGCCGGCCAGGGTCCGGGCGATGGACAGCGGGTTGACCGGCGGCTTGAGCATGCGCTCGGCCTTGACCGGGCTCATCGTCGGCAGCGGCAGCTCGGTGGTGGAGGGCAGCACCCGGCCGTCGTCGTAGGCCCGCTGCTCCTCGCGCACGGTCGGCAGGGCCGTGGGCAGCAGCTCGAAGAGCTTCTCCGGACCGGCCAGGAAGTCCTTGTAGGCGTGCTGGTGCAGGGCGGTCGCCGAGTACTGCAGCATGATCAGGTACTTCAGGTCCCACTTGAACAGGTCGCGCAGCAGCGCGCCCCCGCGGCGGCGCGGTGAGTGCAGCGCGGCGACGACGAGCCGGTTGCGCCAGTGGAAGTACGCCTGCCAGTCGGCGGTGTCGTCCTTGTCGGTCCAGGACAGGTGCCAGATGGCCACGCCGGGCAGGGTCACCGTGGGGTAGCCGTGCTCCGCGGCGCGCAGGCCGTACTCGGCGTCGTCCCACTTGATGAACAGCGGCAGCGGCAGGCCGATGTGCTCGATCACCTCGCGCGGGATCAGGCACATCCACCAGCCGTTGTAGTCGACGTCGATCCGCCGGTGCAGGTCGGTCGACTCGCGCAGGGTCTCCTCGCTGAAGTCGTGCCCGTACTCGGTGTGCGGGGCGTTGCGCCAGAAGAACTTGTCCCGCTCGACGACCTCGCCCATCACGTGCAGCACCGACCGGTCCTGCAGCGCCAGCATCTGCCCGCCGACCAGCGAGGGGTGGGAGGTGAACGAGGCGAACGCCAGCGCCCGCACCAGGCTGTCCGGCTCGAGCAGGATGTCGTCGTCGAGGAAGAGCAGGTGGCTGGCGTCGGTGCCGGTCACCATCTCGTGCATCGCCCGCGCGAACCCGCCGCTGCCGCCCAGGTTCGGCTGCTCCACGATGCGTAGGCGGTCGCCGAGGGCGGCGGCCACACCCGGGAACCGGGCGGCGTCGCGGACCTTCTGGTTGCCCTGGTCGGCCACGATCACGTGGCTGACCCCCTCCAGCGCCACGCCGTCGGTGGACAGCGCCTCCAGCGCGGCGACGCAGTCGGTCGGCCGGTTGAAGGTGCAGATGCCGACGGCGAGCCGCGGGGGACGGTCGGCGGCGCGGGGGGCGTACCAGCCGCCGGCCTCGACCCGGGCGTCGGAGTCGGCCGTGACGTCGAACCAGTACCAGCCGCCGTCGATGAACGGCGCGAGCTCGAGCTCGAACTCCAGGGTCTGGTCGACCCCCTCGGAGGTGGCCCCGGTGACGTGGATGATGTCGCCGTTGGCCTTGGACCGGTAGATGTCGACGCGGGCGCCGCCGGTCAGGCGCAGCGAGAGCACCACGGTCTCGAGCGTGGTCCACCGCCGCCAGTAGCTGGCGGGGAAGGCGTTGAAGTAGGTGGCGAACGACAGCTCCCGGCCGGCGGACACCGTCGCCGAGTACCGGTCGGGGGTGGTGACCCGGCCGGCGCTGGCCTCGTCGAGGTAGAGGCTGCGGACCTTCAGCGGGTCCCCGGGGCGCGGCATGATCACGCGCTGCAGCAGCGTCACCGCCCGGCCCGGTCGCAGGTCCTCCCGCGACGGCTCGCTGACCCGCTCGGGGGACGCAGGGGACTGCTCGGTGGTGGTCATGCGGGTGTCAGTCCTCCAGGCGGCCGTCGAGCGCGCCGCCCTCGTCGAAGAAGGGACGGATCCGGTTGTCGACCATGGTCAGCGCCGATCCGATCGCCATGTGCATGTCGAGGTACTTGTAGGTGCCCAGGCGGCCGCCGAAGAGCACCCGCCGCTCGGCGGCCTCCTTCTTGGCGAGCTCCCGGTAGCGCTCGAGCTTGGCGCGGTCCTCGGGGGTGTTGATCGGGTAGTACGGCTCGTCGCCGGTCTCGGCGGCGCGCGAGTACTCGCGGACGACGACGGTCCTGTCGGCGGGGTAGTCCCGCTCGGGGTGGAAGTGCCGGAACTCGTGGATCCGGGTCCACGGCACGTCCTCGTCGGCGTAGTTCATGACCGAGGTCCCCTGGAAGTCGCCGACCGGCAGCACCTCGGTCTCGAAGTCGAGGGTGCGCCAGCCCAGCTCACCGGCCTCGTAGCCGAAGTACTTGTCGATCGGCCCGGTGAAGACCGTGGGCACGTCCGGCGGGAGCTCGTCGCGGACGTCGAAGTAGTCGGTGGACAGCCGCACCTCGATGTTCGGGTGGTCGGCCATCCGGGTCAGCCAGGCCGTGTAGCCGTCGACCGGCAGCCCCTCGTACGTGTCGTTGAAGTAGCGGTTGTCGAACGTGTAGCGGACCGGGAGCCGCGCGATCACCGCGGCGGGCAGCTCCGTGGGATCGGTCTGCCACTGCTTCTTGGTGTACCCGCGGATGAAGGCCTCGTAGAGCGGCCGGCCGATCAGCGAGACGGCCTTCTCCTCGAGGTTGGTGGCCTCGGCCGTGTCCAGCTCGCCGGCCTGCTCGGCGACCAGCGCGCGGGCCTCGTCGGGGGTGAAGCTGCGCTCGAAGTACTGGCAGATCGTCCCGAGGTTGATCGGCAGCGAGTAGGTCCGGTTCCGGTAGATCGTGAAGACCCGGTGCTGGTAGTTCGTGAACTCGGTGAACTGGTTGACGTACCGCCACACCCGCTCGTTCGAGGTGTGGAACAGGTGGGCGCCGTACACGTGCACCTCGATGCCCGTCTCGGGCTCCGGGGCGGAGTAGGCGTTGCCCCCGATGTGGTCCCGCCGGTCGAGGACCAGCACCTTCCGGTCGAGCTGGCTCGCCACCCGCTCGGCGACGGTGAGACCGAAGAACCCCGAGCCGACGACGACCAGGTCGGGTGTGCGGGTCGACATGCTCACCGACAGTACCGGCGAGCCCGACGACCAACCGGGTGACGTCGGGGCGGTCACCCGTCCGGGGACCGGCGGGTCGGGCGTGGCGGGCACGTAGGGTCGAGGCGTGCTCGACGGGACCGCAACCTCGCCGCTGCGCGTGGTGACGGTGACGTACTCGCCGGGAGAGGCCCTCGACGACTTCCTCGAGACGCTGCGCGAGGCGACCACCCGGCCGCTGGACGTCGTCCTGGCGGACAACGGCTCGACCGACGGCGCGCCG
Source organism: Geodermatophilus sp. SYSU D00815 (assembly GCF_054050035.1). Taxonomy (NCBI): domain Bacteria; kingdom Bacillati; phylum Actinomycetota; class Actinomycetes; order Geodermatophilales; family Geodermatophilaceae; genus Geodermatophilus; species Geodermatophilus sp. SYSU D00815. The sequence continues at coordinate 44,278 of NZ_JBJGYO010000018.1, forward strand.
GAGCGGGCCGCCGCCACCCACCCCCACGTGCGGCTGCTGCGCACCGGCGGCAACGTCGGCTACGGCGCCGCCGTCAACGCCGGCCTGGCCGACCTGCGCGGCGGCTGGGCGGTCGTGGCCAACCCCGACATCCGGTTCGAGCCCGGCGCGGTGGACGAGCTGCTCGCCGTGGCCGACCGCTGGCCGCGGGCCGCGACCGTGGGGCCGGCCATCCGCAGCCCCGACGGCGAGCTGTACCCGTCCGCCCGCGACCTGCCCTCGCTCTCCACCGGCACCGGCCACGCGCTGCTCGGCTGGGCGTGGCCGCGCAACCCGTGGACCGCGCGGTACCGCAGGGAGCGCGAGCAGCCGCGGGAGCGCACCGCGGGGTGGCTGTCCGGCTCCTGCCTGCTGGTCCGGCTCGAGGCCTTCCACTCCGTCGGCGGCTTCGACCCCGGGTACTTCATGTACTTCGAGGACGTCGACCTCGGCGACCGGCTGGGCCGGGGCGGGTGGCTGCACGTCTACGCCCCCTCGGCGCTCGTCGAGCACGAGGGCGGGCACTCCACCCGCCGGTCGCCGCACCGCATGCAGCGGGTCCACCACACCAGCGCGCTGCGCTACATGTCGCGCCGCTACCCCGGACCGGCCCACGCGCCGCTGCGCATCGCGCTGCGGGCGGGCCTCGGCGCCCGGATGCTCGTCTCCTACGTCAGCGCCCGGGTCGGCGCCGGCGCGGCCCCCCAGCGCTCGGCCGCCGAGCTCTCGGTCGCCCCCCGGCGCCGCTGGCGGCCGCGGGGCGTGCGCCGGGCCCGTCCGGCCGGCGACGACTGAGAGAGGAACCCAGGTGCGGCACGCGGTGGTCATGGCCGGCGGGTCGGGCACGCGGCTGTGGCCGCTGTCCCGCGCGCAGCGGCCCAAGCAGCTGCTCGACATCATCTCGGACGGCGCGCTCCCGGACGGCGGGGCCGGAGCCGGGGAGGGCGCGCACAGCCTGCTGGCCGAGGCGTTCGCGCGGCTGCAGGCCGTGCTGCCCACCGGGAACATCTGGGTCTGCACGGCCGCCCGCTACGGCGCGCAGGTGCGCGCGGCCCTGCCGGAGCTGGGGCCCGACCGGCTCGTGCTCGAGCCGGTGGCCCGCGACACCGCCAACGCCGTCGGGCTGGCCGCCGCGCTGGTGGCCGACGTCGACCCCGACGCCGAGCTGGCGGTAGTCAGCGCCGACCACGTCATCCGGCCGGTCGAGCGGTTCGCCGCGGCGCTGGGGACGGCGTTCGACGCCCTGGCGGCCCGCCCGGACGCGCTGGTGACCCTCGGGATCGTGCCGACCGCGCCGGCCACCGGGTTCGGCTACGTCCAGCGCGGCGCGGCCACCGAGGTGCCCGGTGTCGCCGAGGCCGCGTCCTTCCGGGAGAAGCCCGACCTCGCCACCGCCGAGGCGTACCTGGCGTCGGGGGAGTACCTGTGGAACTCGGGCATGTTCGTCTGGCGCGCCCGCACCGTCCTCGACGCGCTGGCCGACCACCTGCCCGAGACGGCGGAGGGGCTGGCCCGCGTCGTCGCCGAACCCGCCGGCCCGGCCCGCGACGCCGTCCTCGCGGAGGTGTTCCCGGCCCTGCCGAAGATCAGCGTCGACTACGCCGTGCTGGAGCCGGCCGCGACCGAGCCCGGGCGGGTGCTCGTGGCCGACCTCGACGTGGAGTGGCTCGACGTCGGCTCGTGGCCGGCGCTGGCCTCGACCCTGGCCGGCGACTCCGGCAACGCCGTCCGCGGGCTGGCGGTGACCCTCGACGCCGCCGGCAACATCGTGTTCAGCGACGACCCGGAGCACCTGGTCGCCCTGGTGGGGGTGCGGGACAGCGTCGTCGTCCACACCGCCGACGTGACGATGGTGTGCCCGGTGGGCGACGCCGAGCGGGTCAAGGCGCTGCTGGCCGCCGTGGAGGAGAGACACGGGTCACGGTTCAGCTGAGGCGGCCGCTAGCGTGCCGGGCATGAAGACCTACGACGTCGCCGCCGTCGTCTCCGGTGGGGCCTCCGGGCTCGGCGAGGCCACGGTGCGCGAGCTGGCCGCCCGCGGGGCCGCCGTGACCATCCTCGACCTGCAGGAGGAGCGCGGGAAGGCGCTCGCCGACGAGCTGGGCGGGCACACCACGTTCGTCCGCACCGACGTCACCGACCCCGACTCGGTGCAGGCGGCGATCGAGGACGCCACCGGCAAGGACCGCCCGCTGCGGATCGCGGTCAGCTGCGCCGGCATCGGCTGGGCGCAGCGCACGGTGGGCCGCGGCGGCGAGCCGCACGACTTCGGCGCGTTCGTGAAGGTCGTCACGGTCAACCTGGTCGGCACGTTCAACGTGCTGCGGCTGGCCGCCTCGGCCATGTCGCGGACCGAGCCGCTGGAGGACGGCGAGCGCGGCGTGGTGGTCAACACCGCCTCGATCGCCGCCTTCGACGGGCAGATCGGCCAGCTGGCCTACTCGGCGTCCAAGGGCGGCGTCGTCGGCATGACCCTCCCGGCGGCCCGCGACCTGGCCACCGTCGGCGTCCGGGTGTGCACCATCGCCCCGGGGCTGGTGGACACGCCGCTGCTCGGCTCGCTGCCCGAGGAGGCGCGGCAGGCGCTGTCGGCGGGGATACCGTTCCCCAAGCGCCTCGGCCGGCCCGAGGACTTCGCCGAGCTCGCCCTCGACATCGTCGAGCACGGCTACCTCAACGGCGAGGTCGTCCGGATGGACGGCGCGCTGCGCATGGCCCCGAAGTAGAGGACCCCGCTGCCCCCCACGCCTCGCAGGCTCGGCGTGGGCCCCTGCAGCGGGGCCGCTCCAGCTCGTCACCCGGAGTCTTCCCTGAGCACCCCTCCGTACGAATCGGTCTGGCGGCCCGACTGGCCGCTGGACGTGCGCCGCGCCCTCTCCCGCGACCTGCGGGGGACCGGCGACCCGACGCTGCGGCACGCCGACGACGGCACCTGGCGCACCATGTCCACCCCCGACGGGCCGGCGACCGTGCACCTGCGCGCGGTCGCCTGCCCGGAGGGGCTCGAGGTGCGCGTCCGGGCGTGGGGCCCGGGCGCGGTCTGGGCCGGCACGCGCGTGCCGGGCTGGCTGGGCGCCCACGACCGGCCCGACGAGTTCGACCCGTGCGGGCACCCGCTGCTCGCCGAGGTGCACCGCCGCTCGCCGTGGCTGCGGCTGGGCCGCACCGGCCGCACCTGGGACGCCCTGCTGCCGGCCGTGCTCGAGCAGAAGGTGACCGTGATCGAGGCCCACCGGGTGTTCCGCGCGCTGCTGCGGCTCTGCGGCGAGCCGGCGCCCGGACCGGCGCCGGAGGGCATGCGCGTCGTCCCGACGCCGGAGCGGGTGCTCGCCGTGACCGACTGGCAGTGGCACCGCTGCGGGCTCGACGGCGCCCGCCGGCGGGCGCTGCGCGCCGTGGCGTCGGTCGCCTCCCGGCTGGAGCCGTGCGACGCCGCGCCCGACTCCCCGACGCTGCAGAAGCGGCTGCAGACCGTGCCGGGCATCGGCGTGTGGACGGCGGCCGAGGTCGTGCAGCGCACCTTCGGCTGCCCCGACACCGTCAGCTACGGCGACTACCACCTGAAGAACCTGGTGGGCTGGTCCCTGGCCGGCCGCAAGACCGACGACGACGGGATGATGGAGCTGCTCGAGCCGTGGCGCGGCCACCGGCAGCGGGTCGTGCGGCTGCTCGAGATCGGCGGCAGCCGCCCGCCCAGGCGCGGGCCGCGGGTGGCCCCGACGGACTACCGCCGGATGTGAGGGATCAGGCGCCCCGGAGCTCCGCGTAGCGGGCGGCGCACTGCTCCATCGTGGGCAGGATCCCCTGCTCCCGCGCCTGCGCCAGGGTGGGCGCCGCCTGGTCCTTGGCCGAGAGCGCGAACTCCACGTCGGCCGGCCAGGGCAGGTCCAGCTCCGGGTCCATCGGGTGGATGCCGAACTCCCGGTCGGGGGCGTACCCGGTGGAGACCAGGTAGGTGACGGAAGTGCCGTCGGCCAGGGAGACGAACGCGTGGCCGAGCCCCTCGGACAGGTACACCGCCCGGGGGGCCTCGCTGTCGAGCAGCACCGAGTCGTGCACGCCGAACGTGGGGGAGCCCACCCGGACGTCGACGACCACGTCGAGGACCTTGCCGGAGGGGCAGTACACGTACTTCGCCTGCCCGGGCGGGACCAGGGCGAAGTGGACGCCGCGGAGCACGCCGCGGGCGGAGACGCTGTGGTTGGCCTGGGCCAGGCCCAGCCCGAACCCGGTCGCGCCGGACAGGACGTCGGCGCGGTACCACTCGGTGAACCGGCCGCGGGCGTCCCCGTGCGGCACGAGGTCGACCACGTAGCTGTCCGGGACGGCGAGTTCGCGGATCTCCACGGCGGCGACGCTATCGAACGGCCGCAGGTCAGGGCCCGTCGGAGCCGAGCCACAACCTCCCGACGAGGGAGCTGCCGCCGGGGGTGCCCACCGGCTCCCAGCGGGTCCGCCAGCCCTCGGCGTGCAGCTGGACGATCACGGCCCCGAGCAGTGCCCCCAGGTTGAGCGCGGCGGTCGTCGTGGCCCGGTCGGGCAGGTGCACGTCGACCACCCCGTCGCCCTCGCCGCCGTGGCGCAGGACGACCGGGAACTCCGGCAGGGCGGCGCTGGCCACCCGGAACGCCGCCGCGACCGCCTCCCGCTCGCCGGGGCGGGGCACGAGGTCGGCGGCCGGCTCGCGGGAGGCCACGAGGTCGCGCGCGCCGTAGGGGAACAGGTCGCCCGGGCCCAGGCGGACCAGCGGCCGGGTGCCGGCGTCGGGTCCGTCGCCGTCCGGGCGGACGACGGGCAGCCCGCGCACCACCGCGACCGGCACCCCGGCGAGCTTGCCCTTCACCAGGTCGGCGGCGGCGGCGAGCTCGTCGACGACGGCGACCTGCGTGGTCTCCAGGGTGTTGCCGAAGCGGTCCGTCGCGCCGCGGTGGTCCTCGAGCGCGACGATGCCGGCCGCGCCCACCGCGACGTCGGTCAGCCCCTCGCGCCAGGTGCGCCCGAACGTGTCGCTCACGACGACGGCGACGTCCACCCCGCGCAGCGCGCGCAGCCGCTCCCGCAGGCGGCGGGCGGAGGCGTCGGCGTCCTCGGGCAGCAGCACCAGCGCGTCGCCGGCGACGTTGGAGGCGTCGATGCCGGCGGCGGCCACCACCCAGCCCTGGCGGGTCTCGACGATGCGCAGCGGCCCGCGGCGGGCCACCACGCGGACCGTCTCGCCGTCGATGGCCCGCTGGCGGGCGGCCTCCCGGTCCTCGCCGGGCGGCACCCGCACCAGCCGGCCCTCCACCTTGGAGACGACCTTGGAGGTGACCACGACGACGTCGTCGTCGGCCAGCCAGGGCGCGGCGCCGGCGATCGCGGCGGCGAGGTCGTCGCCCGGGCCGAACTCCGGCAGGCCCGGCACCGGGTGGACCGAGAAGCCGGGCGGGGGTCCGTCAGGAGACACCGGCGGCGTCCAGGGCGGCGCGCGCGAGCGCGGCGGTCTTCCCGGGGTCGGACATGAGCAGCGGGACCTGCCGGACGTCGACGCCGGGGACGTCGGTGTCGTCGCCGGGCGCGACGAGCCACGCGTCGAGGAGACCGCCGTCGGTGCGGGCGCCGTAGAAGCGGCCGACGCCCTCGGCGCTGACGTCGATGCCGAGCACGGGCAGGCAGCGGTCGGCCATCCCGCGCACCACGGAGCCGCCGATGATCGGGGAGATCCCGACGACGCGTGCCCGCGCCGCCCGGACGGCCTCCCGGATCCCCGGGACGCCGAGGATCGTGCCGACGGAGACGACGGGGTTCGAGGGCGCCAGCAGGACCGCATCGGCGGACGCGATCGCTTCCGTCACACCGGGTGCCGGACGCGCCGAGTCGACACCCACCTGCACGAACGCGGAGGGCTCCAGCGCGGCGCGGTGGCGCACCCACCACTCCTGGAAGTGGATCGCGCGCTGCCGGCGGCCGGCCTGACCCGTGCCGGCCGCCGTGTCGTCGGGATCGGCGACCACGACGTGCGTCTCGACCCGCTGGTCGCTCATCGGCAGCACGGTGACGCCCGGCTTCCAGCGCTCGGCGAGGGCGGCGGTGACCTGGGAGAGGGGGTACCCGGCGTCGAGCATGCGGGTGCGGACGAGGTGCGTGGCCAGGTCGCGGTCGCCGAGGCCGAACCAGGCGGGGTCCGCGCCGTACGCGGCCAGCTCCTCCTTGACCGTCCAGCTCTCCCCGGCGCGGCCCCAGCCGCGCTCCTCGTCGATGGCGCCGCCGAGGGTGTAGAGGACCGTGTCGAGGTCGGGGCAGATCCGCAGCCCGTGCATCGTCACGTCGTCGCCGGTGTTGACGATCCCGGTGATGTCGGCACCGGGGGCGGCCCCCTTGAGCCCACGGAGGAAACGGGCGCCGCCGACGCCTCCGGCGAGCACGACGATCTGCACGAAACGCATCGTGCCGCATGGCAGTTGTCGACTGTTCGCCCGGCGTGTCGCGGGCCTTGGCGAGAATCTGACGAACGACCGTGACCAGTGGGAACGGTGTGGCGATCCGCTTACAACGAGCGAAGTTGACGGCCTCGGAGCGACACGCGTGTAATTCCCGCGGTGTCATCCGGTGCAGCGGCCAGAGAGCGTCTCGGCGACGCGCACCGGGACGAGAGCGAGAGGGGACGCATCGTCATGGCGGAGGTGTCGTGGTTGAGCGACTACATGGGCGCGTCCGAGCGGTCGGCTGACCGGTTCGGCCTGGGCTCCGACCACGGCGTCGCGGGGCCGCTCGGGGGCCAGGGCATCGCCGGCCTGCTCGGCATCGGCCTCGAGGCCGACGCCCAGTCGTGGCAGGAGCGGGCGCTGTGCGCCGAGACCGACCCCGAGGCGTTCTTCCCCGAGAAGGGCGGCTCCACCCGCGAGGCGAAGAAGATCTGCACCGGCTGCGAGGTCAAGGCCGAGTGCCTCGAGTACGCGCTGGCCAACGACGAGCGCTTCGGCATCTGGGGCGGCCTCTCCGAGCGCGAGCGTCGCCGCCTGCGCCGCCGCGCGGTCTAGCGACCGCCCGCCCTCCCTCGCTCGTTCCCGGCGGGGAGGCCACGCCCAGCCGCCGCCGGTCCGCCGTCGGCGGCTGTGGTCGTATGGGGGGCGTGTCCACCCGGGTCGTCGGCGGTCGGGCCCGGGTGGTCCGGGAGGTCCGCGGCGCCGCGCCGCTGATGGCCCGCCTGCGCGCGCCGGTGCCGGCCCGCGGGCCCTGGCTGACCGCCGTCCTCACCACCGCCGACGCCTCCCGCTCCCGGGTGCGGCCGGTGGCCGTCGTCGTCGAGCCCCACCCGCAGGGCCGCCCCGACGGGCTGGCGCTGCTGGCCCTGCGCCCCCGCGGCGTGGCTGTGGAGGCCACGCTGCTCGGCGACGGCCCCGCCACGCCGGCTCCCGCGGGCCGGCCGCCGTTCCGGCTCCTCGCCGCCGACCACGAGGCCGCCGACCGGCTGGCGGCCGGGATCGTCGACCTGCTCGCCGGGCTGCGCCGTCCCTGGGCGCTGCGGCTGGCCGGGCTGCCGCTCGGCTGCCCGACGACCGCGGCGCTGGCCGCCCGGCTGCCCTCCGCGGCGTTCGGCAGCGGCCGCACCGAGCGCCTGGTCGACGCGCTCGAGGAGCTGGGGCCGGTGCACCGGACGACCGATCCGCGGGCCCTCGAGCGGGCGCTGCCCGCCCTGCTGGCCGCCGAGCCCGACCGGCGGGCGCGCACCTTCGTCCGGACGGCGGCGCGGGTGCACGCGGCCATCGGGCAGCTGGAGCTGGCCGTGGTCGGCGGGCCGGACGCGCCGCGCGCCGCCCTCCTCACGCTGCTCGACGGCGCCGACCGCTGGCCGTGGCGCGGCGTCGCCGGGGCGGGTGCCCTGGGCCGCGAGATGGGCGCCCCCCTGGTGTCGCTGACCGCGACCGGCGGCCCGCGCCCGGAGCTGCCCTGGCCCGGCCTGCCCGGGCGGCGCTGGTGGCCGGGCCCCGTCAGGGGCCGACGAGCACCGCGCTGACCGCGGGGTCGTCCACCGCGGGCGCCCGGGCGTCCCCCAGGACGAGCTCACCGGAGGCGCCCGTCCACCCCGCCGCCGCGGGGTCCTCGGCGCGCGCGACGAGGGCCAGCGTGTACGTCCTTCCGGTGCCGACCCGCTCGACGCCCCCCGGGCTGCGGTAGGCGGGGAACCGACCCGACAGCCGCAGTTCCCCGTGCGACCGCGACACCGACAGCGCCGGCGACGAGAGGTCGGCGTGCTCCGTGCTCGTCGCCCGGCACCCGGCCGCCGCCGGGTCGGCCGTCGCCTGCCCGGTGAGGCAGTTCCACCTCGGCAGCCGCAGGTGGCCGCGCGCGGTCCCGTCGGCGGCCGCGGTGACCGTGACCTCGGGCCGGGTCACCGTGACGCCGACCGGGTGCCGCTCCAGGACGACGACGTCGAACGCCAGGCGGGCCGCCACGGGTCCCGCGGCGGGCGGGGTGGGGGAGGGCACGGGGCGCGGCTCGGCCGCCCGGCCGGCGGCCGCACCGCCGCTCAGCGCGGCCACGGCCGCCGCGGCCGTGATGAGCAGCAGCGCCACCAGCGCCAGCACCGTGAGCGCCCGCACCGGGTCCCCGGCCGGAGCCGCGGGCCCGGCCGCCGGGCGCTGCCCGGCGGGGGCGCCCGCCGGGCGCGCGCCGGGGAACCCGGGCGGGTGGTCGCGGAAGGCGGGCAGGTCGTCGTCGGGGAAGACCCAGGGCCCCGGCTCGCCCGCCGCCGCCGGCGTGCGCCGCGTCCGCCGGGAGGTGACCGCCAGGGCGACGGCCACGGCGAGCGCCAGCACCGCGCCGGTCACCGCGATCCCGAGCGCGAGAGACGGCCCGGCGGCCGCGGCGGTCACGTCCATCGCCCTCAGCATCGCAGGGGCGCCGCGCCGACCCGCCGCACCCGTGGGAACGTGCTTGGATCCCGGTGATGAGCGAGGCGCGCCGACCGGCCGACGAGACGGCCCGCGCGCGGATCGCGGCGCTGCTGGCCGAGCTGGGCGTGGAGCAGCCGCTGCTGTCGACCACCGACCTCTCCGCCCGGCTCGGGGTCGTCCAGGGCGTGCTCGCCGACCGGGTCGTCGACCTCGCGGTCACCGAGAGCGGGCGGCTGCGGCTGCGCGCGGAGCTGCGCGGGCGGCGCTGGGCGGAGGAGCGGGACGTCGGCGTGCCCGAGACGCTGGCGGCCAACGACGACGGCCGCTGGCTGGTCTCCGGCCGCGTGCACGGCGCGACCGCCGGCGGCCGTGGCTGGACCGGCGCCGCGGTCGAGGCGGCCGTCCGCATCGCGCCGCTGCCGGCGCCGCCGGGGGACCCGTGGCTGCCGCCGCGCGCGCCGGCGATCGGCCGGGCGCGGGCGTCGGTGGAGGACGCCGGCCGGCTCGTCCGGGGCGGGGTGCGGCTGGGGGAGCTGCGGGCGATCCGCGCCGCGGCCCGCCAGCTGCCGCTGTCGGAGGTCTCCCACGGCGACTTCCGCGCCGCCAACGCCGTCCTCGACGAGCAGCGCGGCCGGGTCGTGGTGCTCGAGTGGGCCGGTGTCTGCCCGGGCCCGCGCCACCGCGACCTGCTCACGCTCTGGGCCACCACCGCCGACGAGGAGGACCGCGCGACGATCGCCGACGTCGTCCTCGACCGCACGGCCGGGTGGGAGGAGCCCGACGTGGGCCTGCTCTGGCACGCGGTGGCCCTCGATCAGCTGGTGGCCCGGCTCACCCGGCCCGACCGCGGCGACGGGCTGGACGCGTCCTTCGCCCGGGCCCGGCTGGCCGAGGCCCGGCGCATCGCCCGCGACCTGGGGGCGTGAGGGAACGGGGGCCGGAGGGCCCGCTCAGGGGTCGATCTCCTCGGGGTCGCGGCCCAGCAGCACGGCCACCTGGTCGACGACCACGTCGCGGACCAGGTCGGCCAGGTCGTCGCGGTCGTGCGCGCGGATCTCCAGCGGCCGGCGGTAGACGATGATCCGCGGCGGCACCTCGCGGCCGTTCTCCCGGTGCGCCGGCAGCACCCGCGCCAGGGGCACGCTGCCGTCCTCCAGCACGTCGGGGTCGAGCACGATCTCGTCGGGACTGGTGTGGTCGACCCACGGGACGTCCTCGACGGCGAACTCGACCCCGGCCAGCTCCCGCTCCCACCGCCGCTCGAGGTCCTCCACCGCGTCGAGCACGAGGTCGTCGAACTGCTCGGCGCGGCTGCGGCCCAGCGGGACCCCGTCGGGCACCAGACGTCCGCGCAGCCCGCGACCGTGGCGGTCGCGGCGGGAACGGCGGGGCGGGCGGGTCATGACGGGTGCGAGCGTACGGCTCCCGGCGCCTGACGGGCTGCTCAGCGGCCGACCGGACCGGTGTCGGTGCCGCTGGGGCCATCGTGCAGGATGTGCCCCTCCACCCCTTTCCCGGTGCGCCTGCTGCGATCTCCGCACGGGCGGCGTTACTGTGCCTCGCGTGAGGAACCGGTGGTGAGGCAGTCACGTCGCTGCTCGCGCAGCGGCTGCGCGCAACCGGCAGCGGCGACCTTGACCTACGTCTACGCGGAGTCGACCGCTGTCGTGGGCCCGTTGGCGACGTTCTCCGAGCCGCACAGCTACGACCTGTGCGAGTTCCACGCCGAGCGGCTCACGGCGCCGCGCGGCTGGGAGGTCGTGCGGCACGAGATCGACGTCGAGGACTCCGGTCCGACCGGCGACGACCTGCTGGCCCTCGCCGACGCGGTCCGCGAGGCCGCTCGCCCGGAGCCGCCGCGGAACCCTGCCGACGACGGCAGCGGTACCCGGCGTGGTCACCTGCGGGTCCTGCCCGACCTCAGCTGACACGGCCGAGGAGCGCAGGACGCGCCACGTGGCGCTGACCCCTGCCCGCGACACCCCGCTCCACCGGCTCCCGCCGCGCGTCCCGGCACGCGCCGATATCGTCTTCCCGTGCGTGATCTCTCGGCGGTGGTCAAGGCCTACGACGTCCGGGGGATCGTCCCCGGCGAGTGGGACGAGGACGTCGCGCGCGCCCTCGGGGCCGCGTTCGCCGAGTTCGTCCACGGCGAGAGCGGCGCCGGCGCCGTCGTCACCGCGCACGACATGCGCGAGTCGTCGGTCCCCCTGTCCCGCGCCTTCGCCCAGGGCGTGATCAGCCGCGGGCTGGACGTCGTCGAGGCCGGCCTCGGGTCGACCGACCTGCTCTACTTCGCCGCCGGCTCGCTGGACCTGCCGGGCGCGATGTTCACGGCCAGCCACAACCCCGCGCAGTACAACGGCATCAAGATGTGCCGCGCCGGCGCGGCGCCGATCGGGCAGGAGTCCGGCCTCGCGCAGATCCGCGAGTGGGCCGAGCGCGACAGCTACGACCGGCGGCCCGAGCGGGTCGGCGCGGTCACCGCGCGCGACGTCCTGCACGAGTACGCGGCCCACCTGCGGTCGCTCGTCGACCTCTCCGCGATCCGCCCCCTGCGGGTGGTCGTCGACGCGGGCAACGGCATGGGCGGGCACACCGTCCCGGTCGTCCTCGAGGGGTTGCCGCTGGAGATCGTCCCGCTCTACTTCGAGCTCGACGGCTCCTTCCCCAACCACGAGGCGAACCCGCTCGACCCGGCCAACCTGGTCGACCTGCAGGCGGCGGTCCGCGCGCACGGCGCGGATCTCGGCCTGGCCTTCGACGGTGACGCCGACCGGGTCTTCGTCGTCGACGAGCGGGGCGAGGCGGTCAGCCCGTCGGCGATCACCGCGCTGGTGGCCGTCCGGGAGCTGGCCAAGGGCCGCGGGACGACGATCATCCACAACCTGATCACCTCCCGGGGGGTGCCCGAGATCGTCCGCGAGCACGGCGGCGAGCCGGTGCGCACCCGGGTGGGCCACTCGTTCATCAAGGCGGAGATGGCGCGCACCGACGCGGTCTTCGGCGGCGAGCACTCGGCGCACTACTACTTCCGCGACTTCTGGCGCGCCGACACCGGCATGCTCGCCGCGATGCACGTGCTGGCGGCCCTGGGGGAGCAGAGCCGGCCGCTGTCGGAGCTGGCCGCCGCCTACTCGCGCTACGCCGCCTCGGGGGAGATCAACTCCACCGTGGCCGACGCGCAGGAGCGGATGGCCGCCGTCCGCAAGGAGTACGAGCAGCAGGACGGCGTCACCGTCGACGACCTCGACGGGCTGACCGTCTCGCTGCCCGACGGCTCCTGGTTCAACCTGCGGGCGAGCAACACCGAGCCGCTGCTGCGGCTCAACGTGGAAGCTCCCGACGAGGCCCGCGTGGCCGAGCTGCGGGACCGAGTCCTGGAGATGGTGCGCGCATGAGCGAGACCACCCGCGGTCCGCTGGGCCTGGATCCCGTGCTGCTGGAGATCCTCGCCTGCCCCGACACCCACCACACGCCGCTGACCGTCGACGAGGCGGCCGGGGAGCTGGTCTGCCCCACGTGCGACCGCGCCTTCCCCGTCCGGGACGGCATCCCGGTGCTGCTGCTCGACGAGGCCCGTCGCAGATGACGTCACCCGAGCTCGCCGAGGAGGTCCTCGACGACCTCGAGCTGCTGCGCGCCCGCGACCCGCGCGGGCTGCTGCCGGCGGTCGCCGGCGCGGGCGCCCAGGTGCGCGAGACCGCGCGGCTGACCGAGGAGGCCGGCCTGGAGCGGGTCACCGCCGGCGGGCGCCCGCGGGGCCTGGTCATCGTCGCCCGGCGCGAGGGCGCCGTGGCCGCCGGCGTGCTGCGCGCCCTCCTCGGCCCGTCGAGCCCGGTCACCGTGGACGTCGTCCCCGGCCCCGTGCTGCCGGTGTGGACCGGGCCCACCGACATCGCCGTCGTCGCCACCCGGACCGGCGCGGGGCAGTACGCGGTCGCGCCGGCCTACGACGCCGCCCGGCGCGGGGTGGCCCTGCTCGGCATCGGCGCGGAGGACGCGCCGCTGCAGGCGGCCTGCTCCACCGCCCGGGCGCCCTACGTCGCGCTGCCGCGCGGGCGGGTGCGGCACACCACGCTGTGGTCGCTGCTCACCCCGCTGCTGCGGCTCGCCGTCGACCTGGGCCTGCTCTCCGAGGCGACCGCCGACGCCGAGGCGATCGCCACGGCCCTCGACGAGATCGCCACCGAGTGCGGCCCGGCGCAGGAGTCCTTCGTCAACCCGGCGAAGACGCTCGCGCTGGAGCTGCTCGACGCCCTGCCGGTGATCGCCGCGGAGGGGCCGCTGGCCGGCGCGGCGGCGGTCCGCATCGCCGACCAGCTGGCCACGCTCGCCGGGCTGCCGGCGACCACCTTCCGGCTGCCCGACCAGCGGGTGGCCGCCAACGCCGTCCTGGGCGGGCCGCTGACCGCCGCCGACGGCGAGGACGACTTCTTCCGCGACCGCGCCGAGGACACCGGTCGCCGGCCGCGGCTGCTCACCATCCGCGACCCCGACGCGGGCGCGCACGACGGCGGGGAGCGCGAGCCCCGGTCGGCGGGGGAGGCCATGAGCGAGGTCCTCCGCACCGCCGCGGCGCACAACGTCCCGGTCAGCGGGCTCGCGGAGCACGGGGAGCCCGAGCGGTTCCCGCGCCTGCCCCGGCTGGCGCGCCAACTCGCCGTCGCCGACTTCAGCGCCGTTTACCTGGCGCTGGCACTGGACAACGAGCGGAACCTACCGAGGTGACCGCCGCGGTGCGCACGCCGACGGCGTCCGACGGCTGATCGACCGGGAGGACCTTCCATGGCAGGTGGACTTGCCGCGCTCCTCGACGACGTGGCGACGCTGGCCCGCGCGGCCGCCGCCTCCGTCGACGACATCGGGGCCGCCGCCGGCCGGGCCAGCGTGAAGGCCGCCGGCGTCGTCGTCGACGACACCGCGGTGACGCCGCAGTACGTGCACGGCCTGGCCGCCGAGCGCGAGCTGCCGATCATCCGGCGCATCGCGATCGGGTCGCTGCGCAACAAGCTGCTGATCATCCTCCCGGCGATCATGCTGCTCAGCCAGTTCCTGCCGTTCCTGCTCACGCCGATCCTCATGATCGGCGGGGCGTACCTCTGCTACGAGGGCGCCGAGAAGGTGTGGGAGAGGTTCGGCGGCGGGCACCACGGCGGCCACGGCTCGGGCGAGCAGGCGGCACCGGACGAGGACACGATCGTGTCCGGCGCCGTGCGCACCGACTTCATCCTGTCGGCCGAGATCATGGTGATCTCGCTGAACGAGGTGGCCGACGAGGCCTTCCTCTCACGGCTGCTGATCCTGATCGTCGTGGCGGTCGCCATCACCGTCCTCGTGTACGGCGTCGTCGGCCTGATCGTGAAGATGGACGACGTCGGGCTCAACCTCTCCCAGCGCTCCGGCAAGGCCGTGACCGCCCTGGGCCGCGGCCTGGTGAAGGGCATGCCGAAGCTCCTCGCCGTGCTGACGGTGGTCGGCATCGCGGCGATGCTGTGGGTCGGGGGCCACATCCTGCTGGTGGGCACCGACGAGCTGGGCCTGCACGTCCTCTACGACACCGTGCACCACTGGGAGGAGGCGGCGCACGAGGCCACCGGCGCGCTCGGCGGACTCGTGGGGTGGCTGGTCAACACGCTGGCCAGCGCGGTCCTCGGCCTGGTCGTGGGCGGGCTCATCGTGCTCGTCGGCGCGCTGACGTGGCACCGGCGCGCGTCGTCGTCGAAGGACCACCCCGCCCCCGACGGCCCGCCCGCTCACGGCGGCACCGTGCAGGGCGGCCGCCCCACCGGCGGAGCGGCGGCGGCTCCCGGCGGGGCGCACTCCAGCGGGGCGCACCCCAGCGGGGCCGGCGAGGAGACCGACCGGCCCTGACCCGCGGCGCGACGGCCGCACCGACCAGGGACCGGCAGCGGGGGGACAGTCGTGGGCGTGCGCACCGAGCTCTCACCAGCCCGGCGGCGGGCCGACCGGGCCCGGCTGCCGGACGAGGTCGTCGACGTCCTCGTCATCGGCGGCGGGGTCACCGGCGCCGGCGCCGCCCTCGACGCGGCCAGCCGCGGGCTGTCGGTCGCGCTGCTCGAGGCCCGCGACTGGGCGGCGGGCACCTCGAGCCGGTCGAGCAAGCTGATCCACGGCGGGCTGCGCTACCTGGAGCAGTTCGCCTTCCCGCTGGTGCACGAGGCGCTGCACGAGCGCGCCCGGCTGGTGCGCACGATCGCGCCGCACCTGGTCACGCCGCTGCCGTTCCTGCTGCCGCTGACCGCGCCGGTGTGGCAGCGGGCCTACTACGGCGCCGGCGTGGCGCTCTACGACGTCCTGGGCGCGGCGCTCGCCGCCGACCGCGGCATCCCCGCGCACCGGCACCTGTCGCGCCGGGCCACCCTCGAGGCGTTCCCGGCGCTGCGCGGCGACGTCGTCCGCGGGGCCATCCGCTACTGGGACGCCCAGGTCGACGACGCCCGGCACACGCTGGCCGTCGTCCGGACCGCCGCCGGCTACGGCGCGCGTGCGCTCTCCAGCGCCCGGGTGACCGGGCTGCTGCGGGACGGCGCCGGCGGCCCGGTCGTCGGCGTGCGGGTCGCCGACCTCACCGACGGGTCGGCCTTCGAGGTCCGGGCGCGCAGCGTGATCGCCGCGACCGGCGTCTGGAGCGACGACGTCGGCGCCATGCTGACCAGCGGAGGGCCGGGTGCCCAGGCGCCGAGCCTGCGGGTGCGGGCCTCAAAGGGCGTGCACCTGGTCGTGCCGCGGGAGGCGATCGCCGGCTCCGACGCCGGGCTGATCCTGCGCACGCCGACCAGCGTGCTGTTCGTCATCCCGTGGGGCCGGCACTGGATCGTCGGCACCACCGACACCCCCTGGCGGCTCGACCGCGCGCACCCGGCCGCCAGCAGCGCCGACATCGAGTACCTGCTCGGCCAGGTCAACCGGGTGCTCACCCGGCCGCTGACCGGCGAGGACGTCGTGGGCGTCTACGCCGGGTTGCGGCCGCTGCTGGCCGGCGAGGCCGACCAGACGAGCCGGCTGTCCCGGGAGCACGCCGTCGTCACGCCGGTGCCCGGCCTGGTGCTCGTCGCCGGGGGCAAGTACACGACCTACCGGGTCATGGCCGCGGACGCCGTCGACGCCGCCGTCGCCGGGCTGCCCGGGGTCCCGGCCTCGCGGACGGCGCACCTGCCGCTGGTCGGGGCGCGCCGGTGGGCGGAGGTGCGCGACGCCGCGCCCCGGCTGGCGGGGGAGAGCGGCCTGCCCGAGGACGCCGTCGCGCGGCTGCTCCACCGGCACGGGGACCGCACCACGGACGTGCTCGCCCTGGCCCGCCGGGACCCGGCGCTGGCCCGGCCGCTCGACGGCGCCCCCGGCTACCTCGCCGCCGAGGTGGTGCACGCGGTCACCGCCGAGGGCGCGCTGCACCTCGACGACGTCCTCACGCGGCGGACCCGGGTCTCGATCGAGACCGCGCACCGCGGCGTGGAGTCGGCGCCGCGGGTCGCCGAGCTCGTGGCCGGCCCGCTCGGCTGGGACGACGAGCGGCGTGCCCGCGAGGTCGAGCACTACGTCGCGCGGGTGGCCGCCGAGCGGGAGTCGCAGCGCATGCCCGACGACCGCACCGCCGACGCCGCCCGGCTGGGGGCGCCCGACGTGCGGACCTCGGCCGGCTGAGCGCGGGGGACGCGGCCCGGGGAGCTCCCTGCCGGGGGAGGAGCGGCCGCCCGCGGGCGGGGACCGCCGTTACCCTCGGCACCGATGTGGCAGCTGACCAACACCGTCCGGCACTACCCCTGGGGCTCCCGCACGGTCATCCCCGAGCTCCTCGGCCTCCCCTCGCCGGCCGCGGAGCCGCACGCCGAGCTGTGGATGGGCGCCCACCCGGACGACCCGAGCGTGCTCTCGACCGGCGTGCCGCTGGACAAGGCGATCGCCGCCGAGCCCGGCCCGCTGCTGGGCGCGGCCGTGGTGGAGCGGTTCGGTCCCCGGCTGCCGTTCCTGCTCAAGGTGCTGGCCGCCGACGCCCCGCTGTCGCTGCAGGCGCACCCCACCCCTGAGCAGGCCGAGGCCGGCTACGCCGCCGAGGAGGCCGCCGGGGTGCCGAAGGACGACCCCACGCGCACCTTCAAGGACCCGTACCACAAGCCCGAGCTGATCCTGGCGCTGACGACCTTCGAGGCGTTGTGCGGCTTCCGCCCGGTGGAGGAGTCGCTGCACTGCCTGGCCAAGCTGCAGCTGCCCGAGCTCATGCCCACCATCGCCGCCCTGGCGCGCGGGGGCCTGCGGACGGCGATCCCGCAGCTGCTGGCCCTGTCGGAGAAGCGGCGCAGCTCCCTGGTCGAGGCGGTGGCCGTGCGCGCCCGGTCGTTCGTCGACGCGCACGACCCCGAGTTCATCAACACCTACCGGTGGGCCGCCTCGCTGGCCGAGTCCTACCCCGGCGACGCCGGCGTCGTGATCTCCCTCATGTGCAACCACCTCAAGCTGGCCCCCGGCGAGGCGGTGTTCCTGCCGGCCGGCAACCTGCACGCCTACCTCTCCGGCGCCGGCATCGAGGTCATGGCCAGCTCCGACAACGTGCTGCGCGGGGGCCTGACCAGCAAGCACGTGGACCTGGCCGCGCTGATCGAGGTGCTGGACTTCACCGACGGGCGGATCCCCGTCATCCACCCGGTGCTCGGCCCCGGCGGGCTGCGCTACCCCGTCCCGGTCCAGGACTTCGACCTGACCCGCATCCAGCTCGACCGGGGCACCGGCGTGCTGACCACCCCCGGCCCCCAGCTGCTGCTGTGCACCGAGGGCACGGCCGTCCTGGCCGCGCCCGACGGCGAGGTGGTGCTCGAGAAGGGGCGGTCGGCGTTCGTCCCCGCGGGCGAGCCGGTCAGCGCCACCGGCCCCGCCCTCCTCTACCGCGCGACGACCGGCCTGGGCTGAGGCAGGACCCGGGGCGGGGGCGGGCTGCGTTAGCCTGGTCGCCGGCACGAGCCCCGCCGAAGCCTCGGCATGCTCGCTCTCCACGTACGCGACCGACCGATGCCTGGTCCGCGGTGGGCCGGGCCGTTCCCTGGAGCGACATGACCGCCAGCACTGGCACCCGTGTACCGACCACCCCGACCGGCGAGCCCGACTTCAAGGTCGCCGACCTCTCCCTGGCCGGCTTCGGCCGCAAGGAGATCAGCCTCGCCGAGCACGAGATGCCCGGCCTCATGGCACTGCGGGCCGAGTACGGCGACCAGCAGCCGCTGGCCGGCGCCCGCATCGCCGGCTCGCTGCACATGACCGTGCAGACCGCCGTCCTCATCGAGACGCTGGTCGCGCTCGGCGCCGACGTGCGCTGGGTCAGCTGCAACATCTTCTCCACCCAGGACCACGCCGCCGCGGCGATCGTCGTCGGCGACGGCACGCCCGAGGAGCCCGCCGGTGTCCCCGTGTTCGCCTGGAAGGGCGAGACGCTGGAGGAGTACTGGTGGTGCACCCAGCGGCTGTTCGAGTTCCGCGACGAGAACGGCGACGTCGTCGGCCCGAACATGCTCCTCGACGACGGCGGGGACGCCACCCTGCTGGTGCACCTGGGCACCCGGTTCGAGGCCGACGGCGCCGTGCCGGACACCACCGGGACCGACTCCGAGGAGTACGGCGTCATCCTCGCCGCCCTGCGGGAGAGCCTGGCCGAGGACCCGCAGCGGTGGACCCGCATCGGGCAGGCCATCAAGGGCGTGACCGAGGAGACCACCACCGGCGTCATGCGCCTCTACGAGCTGGCCCGCGACGGCCGGCTGCTGTTCCCGGCGATCAACGTCAACGACTCGGTGACCAAGAGCAAGTTCGACAACCTCTACGGCTGCCGGCACTCGCTCATCGACGGCATCAACCGCGCCACCGACGTGATGATCGGCGGCAAGGTCGCCGTCGTCTGCGGCTACGGCGACGTCGGCAAGGGCTGCGCGGAGTCGCTGCGCGGCCAGGGCGCCCGCGTCATCGTCACCGAGATCGACCCGATCAACGCGCTGCAGGCCGCGATGCACGGCTACGAGGTCACCACGCTCGACGAGGTGATCGGCAAGGCCGACATCATCATCACCGCCACCGGCAACCGCGACATCATCTCCGCCGAGCAGCTGGCGGCGACCAAGCACCAGGCGATCATCGGCAACATCGGGCACTTCGACAACGAGATCGACATGGCCGGTCTCGCGCGGACCCCGGGCGTCACGCGGACGACGATCAAGCCGCAGGTCGACGAGTGGCGCTTCGCCGACGGCCACACGATCATCGTGCTCTCCGAGGGCCGGCTGCTGAACCTCGGCAACGCCACCGGGCACCCCAGCTTCGTCATGAGCGCCTCGTTCTCCAACCAGGTGCTCGCCCAGATCGAGCTGTGGGCCAACCGCGCCGCCTACGAGGGCAAGCAGCCCACCGTCACGGTGCTGCCCAAGCTGCTCGACGAGAAGGTCGCGCGCCTGCACCTCGACGCCCTCGGGGTGAAGCTGACCGAGCTGACCAAGGTGCAGGCCGACTACATCGGCGTCCCCGTCGAGGGCCCGTACAAGTCGGACCACTACCGCTACTGAGCAAGGACCCGGCTGCCCCCCCACACCTCGCTCCGCTCGGCGTGGGGCCCCTGCAGCCGGGCCGTTCCATCGGGTCGCCTGCCACCCGCCCGTGTGTCTTGGGGGCGGGTGGCGGCGTCCGGTGCGCGGGACAGCGCAGAATGGGCGCCGTGCCACCCACCGCGCCGCAGAACGGGCCGAGTCGAGGCCGCGTCCTGGTCGTCGACGACGACGCCGCCCTCGCCGAGATGCTGGGGATCGTCCTCCGCCGGGAGGGCTACGAACCGGCCTTCGTCTCCGACGGCAACCGGGCGGTCGGCGTCTTCCAGCAGACCCGGCCCGACATCGTCCTGCTGGACCTGATGCTGCCGGGCCGCAACGGCCTGCAGATCTGCCAGGACATCCGCCAGCAGTCGACGGTGCCGATCGTGATGCTGACGGCCAAGGGCGACACCATCGACGTCGTCCAGGGGCTCGAGGCCGGCGCCGACGACTACGTGACCAAGCCGTTCAAGCCGGTCGAGCTCGTCGCCCGCGTGCGCGCCCAGCTGCGCCGCGGCGAGAGCGGCCAGGCGGAGACCCTGGCCATCGGCGACGTGCAGATCGACGTGCCGGCCCACCAGGTCACCCGCGACGGCGTGCCGATCCCGCTGACGCCGCTGGAGTTCGACCTGCTGGTGGCGCTGGCCCGCAAGCCGCGCCAGGTGTTCACCCGCGAGCTGCTGCTCGAGCAGGTGTGGGGCTACCGGCACGCGGCCGACACCCGGCTGGTCAACGTCCACGTGCAGCGGCTGCGGGCCAAGATCGAGAAGGACCCCGAGAAGCCCGAGGTGGTGCTGACGGTGCGCGGCGTGGGCTACAAGGCCGGCCCGCCGTGACCGCCCGCCCGTGACCACCTCGCGCGACGGCCGGACGGCGACGTCCGCGTCGGCGCGGTCCACCGGCACCCTGGAGGCGGGCTCGACCGCCGAGCCCCGGTGGCCGCGCATCGCGCCGGCCCCCCAGCCCGAGCCCGCGCCCCCCGGGGAGCGCGGCCCGCTGCTGCCGCGGCTGGCCCGGGAGCTCACCGGCTCGGCGCGTGCCCGGGCCCGCCGGGTGGCCGACGTCAGCCGGCGGCTCACCGCGCGGGCGGTCCGCGCCTGGCGCTCGTCGCTGCAGGTGCGCATCGGCGCGATCACGATGGCCGTCGCCGGCACGGTGGTGATCATCGTCAGCGTCGTGCTGTTCAGCCAGATCCGCGACCAGCTGCTGTCGGTCAAGCGGCAGGCCGCGATCGACCAGGCCCAGGACGGCGTCTTCTTCGCCCAGAACCAGGTGACCGGCATCGCGGCGGGGGACGCGGCGAGCGTGCGGTCCACGCTGGACCGCACCGTGCAGGCGCTGCTCAACCGCGGCGGCCCGGCCGGCGACTTCGACGTCGTCATGGTCTACCGGACCGGCGACGCCCAGCCGCGCACGGCGACCACGCGGTGGCCGGTGTGGCCGGCGGTCCCGGCCGACCTGCGGGCCGACGTCGAGGCCGGCGGGCAGTCCTACCGCTACGCGCTCGTCCCCGACGACGGCGGCACCCCGCAGCCGACGCTGCTGGTCGGCGCCTCCGTGCCCGGCGCCCCCGGCGGCACCGAGCGGATCGGCCTCTACTACGCCTTCCCGCTGGACCAGGAGGCGGAGAGCCTCACGCTGATCCGCAGCACGGTGATCATCAGCGGCATCGCGCTGACCCTCTTCGTCGTGCTCATCGGGGTCCTGGTGACCCGGCTCGTGGTCGACCCCGTGCGCCGGGCGGCCGGGACGGCGCAGCGGCTGGCCGAGGGCCAGCTCGAGGAGCGCATGGTCGTCCGCGGCGAGGACGACCTCGCCCGCCTGGCCACCAGCTTCAACGCGATGGCCGACAGCCTGCAGCGGCAGATCACCCAGCTGGAGGGGCTCTCCCAGCTGCAGCAGCGGTTCACCTCCGACGTCTCGCACGAGCTGCGCACGCCGCTGACCACGGTGCAGATGGCCGCCGACGTGCTGCACGAGTCCCGCGGCGACTTCCCGCCGCACGTGGCGCGCTCGGCGGAGCTGCTGCGCGCCGAGCTGGACCGGTTCGAGGCGCTGCTCACCGATCTGCTCGAGATCAGCCGCTACGACGCCGGCGCCGCCGTCCTCGACGCCGAGCCGACCGGGCTCGGGGCGCTCGTCGACCGGGTGGTGGAGGCGATGACGCCGCTGGCGCGGATGCACACCTCCGAGCTGGTGGTGCACCGGCCCGCCGAGGAGGTCATCGCCGAGATCGACGCCCGCCGGGTCGAGCGGATCCTGCGCAACCTGGTCGGCAACGCCATCGAGCACGGCGCCGGCCGGCCCGTCGAGATCACCCTCGCCGCCAACCCCTCGGCCGCCGCGGTGACCGTCCGCGACTTCGGCGTGGGGCTGACCCCCGCCGAGGCGCAGCACGTGTTCGACCGGTTCTGGCGGGCCGACCCGTCGCGGGTGCGCACCGTCGGCGGCAGCGGCCTCGGGCTGTCGATCAGCCTCGAGGACGCCCGGCTGCACGGCGGCTGGCTGCAGGTGTGGGGCCAGCCCGGGCAGGGGGCGCAGTTCCGGCTGACCCTGCCGCTGCTCGCCGGCGGGGAGCTGGCCAGCTCCCCGCTGCCGCTGCGGCCGACGATCGTCCGCCGCCCGGAGACCCGGCCGGAGGTGCGGCCGTGAGGCGCCTGCTCGGGGTGCTCACCGCGGTCCTCGCGGTCGCCGGCTGCTCCACCGTGCCCACCAGCTCGCCGACCGTGCAGATCACCCAGGCGCCCGACCAGCCCGACGAGACGGTGGGCATCGAGCCGGTGCCGCCGGAGCCCGGCGCGACGCCGGAGGAGGTGGTGAGCGGCTTCATCGACGCCGCGGCCAGCACCACGCGCGGGCACCCGGTCGCCCGGGAGCACCTCACCGGCGAGGCCGCCGAGACGTGGTCGGACGAGACCGGCATCACCGTGCTCAGCCAGGACTACTCGGCGGTGACCACCTCGGTGGGGACGATCCGGGTCACCGCCGGCCTCGTCGGCACGGTCGACCCCCGGGGCGTCTTCACCGTGGGCGACCAGGAGTCCTTCGCCCGCGAGTTCACCCTCCAGCAGGTCGACGGCGAGTGGCGGATCGCCGACCCGCCCGACGGGCTGCTGATGCTCGAGCCGGACTTCGCGCGCCTGTACGACGAGCTGCCGGCCTACTTCCTCGACCCGACCGGGCAGCGGCTGGTGCCCGACCCGCGCTACCTCGTGTCGGGGGACGCCCAGCCGACCACGCTGGTCGACCGGCTGCTCGAGGGGCCGTCCGCCGCGCTCACCGCCGGGGTGCGCAACCCGCTGGCCGGCGCCCGGCTGCGCGAGGCGGTGACGGTGTCGGAGCAGACCTTCACCGTCAACCTGACCAACGTCTCCCGCGACTCCCCGCAGCTCGGGGAGATCTGCGCGCAGCTGGTCTGGACCCTGGAGCCCTTCTCGGCGCGCAACGTGCGCATCCTGGTCGACGGCGAGCCGCTGGTGATCGAGGGCGTGTCACCGGTGCAGACCGTCGACGACTGGGCCCGCTTCGACCCCGACGGCGTCGCGGTGGACGCCGCCGGGCACTACCTGAGCAACGGCGCCCTCTACACGGTGACCGGCCGCGCGGCGCCCGGCCCGGCCGGCGCCGGGGCCTACGGCCTCACGAGCGCGGCCGTCTCGGCCGATCCGCGCACCGGCGAGCTCGTCTCCATGGCGGGGGTGACCGGCGCCGGGGGCGGCCAGTCGCTGCTCACCGGCGGCTACGGCGGGGACCTGGCGCCGACGCTCACCGCGGGCACGCTGAGCGTGCCGACGGTCGCGGCCACCCGCGCCGAGTTCTGGGTCGTCCGCGACGGCGAGGCGGTCGTCCGGGTGCCCGCGCAGGGCCCGCCGCAGGCGGTCAGCACGCCCACCCTGCCCGGGCTGGGCCGCACCGAGGAGCTGCAGCTGTCGCCGGACGGCGTGCGGGCCGCCGTGGTCGTCGACGGGCCCGAGGGCCCGCGGATCTACGTGGGCACGGTGGTGCGGTCCGAGAACGGCGCGGTCGCCCTGCCGGACCTGCGCGAGATCGCGCCCTCCCTCGGCCAGGTCGTCGACGTCGCCTGGCGCGACGCGGGCAGCCTCGTCGTCCTCGCCGGCGACGCCGGCGGCGACCGCATCGAGCCCTACACGGTCGGGGTCGACGGGTGGGGCCTGGACGACGTCGGGACGGCGGGGCTGCCCGCCCAGCCCACCTCGGTGGCGGCCGCGCCGAGCCGCTCGCCGCTGGTCAGCGCCGGCGACACGATCTGGCAGCTCTCGGGGGGCACCTGGGTGACCCTCATCCGCGGCGAGGAGCCGCTGCCCGGCACGGAGCCGTTCTACCCGCTGTAGTCCACAGATGCGGTCGGCCGCCCCGCCCGCCCGGCCGGTGCGGACAGGCTGGGGGAGTGCCGCCCTCCTGGCCGTCCGCGCTCGCCGACCTCGTGCTGCCGCGCACCTGCGCCGGCTGCGGGCTGCCCGGCGCCGTCCTCTGCCGGGCCTGCGCCCGGCTGCTGGCGGTGCCGCACCCGGCCGCGCCGCGGCGGTTCCCCGCGGGCTTCCCGCCCACGGTGGCCGCCGGCGCGTACGAGGGCCCGGTGCGGGCGGCGGTCCTCGCGTTCAAGGAGCGCGGGCGCGCGGAGCTCGGCGCGGCGCTGGGCACGGCGCTGGCACTGGCCGCCGCGGCCGTCCTCGCCGGGGTCCCGGGGCGGGGGACCGGCCGGGCGGTGCTTCTGGTGCCCGTGCCGCCGTCGGCGGCGGCGTTGCGCACCCGCGGCCGCGACCACGTCCGGGAGCTCACCCGGCGCGCGGCGGCCGAGCTGCGGGCGGTGGGGGTGCCGGCCGCCGAGACCCGGCTGCTGCGACGCCGCGGTCGGGTGCGCGACTCGGCCGGCCTGGCGGTGGCGCAGCGGCGGGCCAACCTGGCGGGCTCCTTCGAGCTGGCCGTGCGGCCGCCGGTGGGGGCGCCGGTGGTGCTCGTGGACGACGTCGTCACCAGCGGGGCCACCCTGACCGAGGCCGCCTCCGTGCTCGGTCGGGTACGCACGGTCAACGCCACGCCGGTGCTCGCGGCGGTGGTGGCGGCGACGCCACGCCGTGACCCCGCGGGGACCGGCGGCAACCGCCGTCCCAGGTGAACACCGGGCGTCCCACGATCGACTGTCGGGAGCCCACCCGAGCGACTAGCGTCGAAGCGATCACAGCCCGCGCACGAACGGGAGGTCTCATGGAGATCGTGGTCCGGGGCCGCAATGTCGAAGTCCCCGATCATTTCCGGCAGCACGTCTGGGACAAGCTCACCCCACTCGACCGGTTCGACGGCAAGCTCAAGATCCTCCGCATCGACGTGGAGCTCTTCCACGAGAAGAACCCCCGCCAGTCCGGCAACTGCCAGCGCGTCGAGATCACGATGCGCGGCAAGGGTCCGGTGGTCCGCGCCGAGGCCAGCGCGTCGGACTTCTACACGGCCCTCGACATCGCCGAGGGCAAGCTCGACAACCGGCTGCGCCGGGCGGCCGACCGCCGCCGGGTGCACCACGGCCGGCGCACCCCGCAGAGCGTCCGGGTCTCCGGCAACACCGCCGCCGACCTCGATCTCGGCGCCGCGCTCGACCTCGACCGGCAGCTCGCCGAGGGTCCGCACGTCACCGACCTCGACGAGCACCTGCCCGGCCGCATCGTGCGGGAGAAGCACCACCCCGCCACCCCGATGACCGTCGACCAGGCCCTGCACGAGATGGAGCTGGTCGGCCACGACTTCTTCCTCTTCCAGTGCGCCGACACCGGACGGCCGACCGTCGTCTACCGGCGCCACGCCTTCGACTACGGCCTGATCCGGCTGGTCGAGACCCCCCAGAACGGCGCAGCGCAGCAGCGCGCACCCGAAGCCGCGCCGGCGACCGTCTGACGAAGGACCCCTGCCCCCGCCACTCGCAGGCTCGCGGCGGGACCCCGCAGGGGGCCGAGGCGGAGGTCGGGAGCGCAGCATCCCTGCGCTCCCGGCCTCCGCTCACTCCCCGGGCAGGCGCGAGAAGAGCGCCGCGTCGCCCCGCGTGCCGTCGCGGTAGGGGATGCAGGAACGGACCACGCCCTCCTTCGTGAACCCGGCCCGGTGGGCCACCGCCTGCGAGGCGGTGTTCCGCACGTCCGCGACCAGGTGCACCCGCGGCGCGCCGAGCCCGAGCGCCCACTCGGCCAGCGCGTGCGCCGCCTCGGCCGCGTAACCCCGCCCACGGGCGTGCGGCGCGATCCAGTAGCCGATCTCGGGGCCGAGGTAGCCCTCGCGCAGGTGCACCCCGCTCGAGCCGACGAGCACGCCGTCGGCCTCCACCACCACCGGCATGCCCCGGCCCGCGGCCCGCTCGGCCGGCGCCACCTCGGTGACCCACGCGCGGGCCACCTCGCGGGTGTAGGGCACGGGCAGGGCGTGGATCCAGCGCTGGATGCCCGGGTCCTGGCACGCCTCGAGGACGGCGTCCTCGTCGTCCGGGCGGTAGGGGCGCAGCACCAGGCGCTCGGTGCGCACCACCTCGGTGGTCAGGTCGACGGTGCTCAGGTCCACCGGTACATGGTCAGGCGTTGCCGAGCACCCGGTCGACCGATATCTCCAGGACGACGCGACGCGGGTTCTCCCGCGGCGGCTTGTAGCGCACCGCGTACCTCGCCTCGGCGTCCCGGACGGCGGCCGCGTCGTCGCGCACGACCGCCGTCCCCTCCAGGGTGAGCCAGCGGCGGCCCTGGACCTGGCACAGCGCCACCCGGCCCTGCCCGGCGCGGACGTGCCGGGCCTTGGCCGACGTGCCGGAGGTGATCACCCGGGCGGTGAGCGTCGCGGCGTCGAAGGTGAACCCGACCGGGACGACGTGCGGGGTGCCGTCGGCGCGCAGCGTGGTGAGCGTGGCCAGGTGCCGTTCCGTGAGGAAGGTGAGCAGGCCGGGACTCAGGTGGTGCAGGTCGAGGGCCACCCGGGGAGCCTACGGAGCGGCCCGACGTCGCAACGGCCGACGCCGCTGGTGCTCACGCCTACCCTGGAGCCGTGGTGTTCACGAAGCTGTTGCGTGCCGGTGAGGGCAAGATCCTCCGTCGCCTGTCCAAGATCGCCGACGCCGTGGAGTCGCTGGCGGACGAGACGGCCGAGCTCACCGACGCGGAGCTGCGGGCCAGGACCGAGGAGTTCAAGGAGCGCTACGCCGACGGCGAGACGCTCGACGAGCTGCTGC
Organism: Geodermatophilus sp. SYSU D00815; assembly: GCF_054050035.1. NCBI lineage: Bacteria > Bacillati > Actinomycetota > Actinomycetes > Geodermatophilales > Geodermatophilaceae > Geodermatophilus > Geodermatophilus sp. SYSU D00815. The sequence goes on from NZ_JBJGYO010000018.1 coordinate 70,974, forward strand.
CGGAGGCGTTCGCCGTCGTCCGGGAGGCGGCCACCCGCACGCTGGGCCAGCGGCACTACCGGGTGCAGATCATGGGCGGCGCCGCGCTGCACCTGGGCAACGTCGCGGAGATGAAGACCGGTGAGGGCAAGACGCTGACCGGTGTCCTGCCCGCCTACCTCAACGCGATCGCCGGCAGGGGTGTCCACGTCATCACGACGAACGACTACCTGGCCAAGCGCGACGCCGAGTGGATGGGCCGCGTCCACCACTTCCTCGGGCTCAAGGTCGGCGTCATCCTCTCCGGCCAGACCCCGGCGGTGCGCCGCGAGCAGTACGCCTGCGACATCACCCACGGCACCAACAACGAGTTCGGCTTCGACTACCTGCGCGACAACATGGCGTGGAGCAAGGCCGACCTGGTCCAGCGCGGGCACTTCTACGCGATCGTCGACGAGGTCGACTCGATCCTCATCGACGAGGCGCGGACGCCGCTGATCATCAGCGGCCCGGCCGAGCAGAGCGCGAAGTGGTACCAGGAGTTCGCGCGCATCGCGCCGCTGCTGAAGAAGGACGTGCACTACGAGGTGGAGGAGGCCAAGCGGACGGTCGCCATCACCGAGGAGGGCGTGGAGTTCGTCGAGGACCAGCTCGGCATCGACAACCTCTACGAGGCGGTCAACACCCCGCTGATCGGCTACCTGAACAACGCGCTCAAGGCCAAGGAGCTCTTCCACCGCGACCAGCAGTACATCGTCAGCAACGGCGAGGTGCTCATCGTCGACGAGTTCACCGGCCGCGTGCTCGCCGGGCGGCGCTACAACGAGGGCATGCACCAGGCCATCGAGGCCAAGGAGAAGGTGCAGATCAAGGACGAGAACCAGACGCTCGCCACGATCACCCTGCAGAACTACTTCCGGCTCTACGAGAAGCTGGCCGGGATGACCGGTACGGCCTCCACCGAGGCCGCCGAGCTGCACCAGACCTACAAGCTCGGCGTCGTGCCCATCCCGACGAACAAGCCGATGATCCGCGAGGACAAGCCGGACGTCATCTACAAGACGGAGAAGGCGAAGTTCGAGGCGCTGGTCGAGGACATCGCCGAGCGGCACGAGGCCGGCCAGCCGGTCCTGGTCGGCACCGCGAGCGTCGAGAAGTCGGAGATCCTGTCGAAGTTCCTGCTCCGGCGCGGCATCCCGCACGAGGTGCTCAACGCGAAGAACCACGCGCGGGAGGCGCACATCGTCGCCCAGGCGGGGCGGCTCGGCGCGGTGACCGTGTCGACCAACATGGCCGGCCGCGGCACCGACATCCAGCTCGGCGGCAACCCCGACTTCATCGCCGACGAGGCGCTGCGCGCCCGCGGCCTGTCCCCGGCTGAGACGCCGGAGGAGTACGAGGCCGCCTGGGACGACGCCCTCGAGGAGGCCAAGGCCCAGGTCAAGGCGGAGCACGAGCAGGTGGTCGAGGCCGGCGGCCTGTACGTGCTGGGCACCGAGCGGCACGAGAGCCGGCGGATCGACAACCAGCTGCGCGGCCGCTCCGGCCGGCAGGGCGACCCGGGGGAGTCGCGGTTCTACCTCTCCCTCGGCGACGACCTGATGCGCCGGTTCAACGGCCCGATGCTCGAGTCGATGATGAACACGCTGCGCGTCCCCGACGACCAGCCGATCGAGTCGAAGATGGTCACCCGGGCGATCCGCTCGGCGCAGACCCAGGTGGAGCAGCAGAACTTCGAGGTCCGCAAGGACGTCCTCAAGTACGACGAGGTGCTCAACCGCCAGCGCACCGTCATCTACGACGAGCGGCGCAAGATCCTCGACGGCGCCGACCTGGCCGACCAGGTGCAGGCGATGCTCGACGACGTCGTGCGGGCCTACGTGGTCGGCGCGACCGAGACCGGCTACGCCGAGGACTGGGACCTCGAGCAGCTGTGGACCGGGCTCAAGGCGCTGTACCCGGTGGGCGTCACCGTCGACGAGGTGCTGGAGGAGGTCGCCGACGGCGACCAGGCGGCGCTGACGGCGAAGGAGCTCGAGCAGGCGCTGCTCGCCGACGTGCACCGCGCCTACGACGAGCGCGAGGCCAAGCTCGGCGCCGAGGTGATGCGGGAGCTCGAGCGGCGGGTGCTGCTGAGCGTGCTCGACCGCAAGTGGCGCGAGCACCTCTACGAGATGGACTACCTGCGGGCCGGCATCCACCTGCGCGCGATGGCCAACCGCGACCCGGTCGTGGAGTACCAGCGCGAGGGCTACGACATGTTCAACGCGATGCTCGACGGCATCAAGGAGGAGTCGGTCGGCTTCCTGTTCAACCTCGAGGTCAAGACCAAGGAGGAGCAAGAGGCCGAGGCGAGGGCCAAGCAGGCCGAGGCCGAGGCCCGCGCGCTGGCCGCCGCCCAGGAGGGGACGGCGAAGGTGCTGGCCCGGGCGAAGGCCCAGGAGGACGCGGCGCGCAAGGCCGCGGCCGGCGGGGGCACGGCGACCGCGCGGCGGGGCCGCAAGCCCGCCGCCGAGGCGGCACCGGCGGCACCGGTGGCCGACCCGGCGCCGGCCGCCGACGCGGAGGAGCCGGTGGCCTCGGGCACCGGCCCGCAGCTTGCGGTGAAGGGCCTCGACGCCCCGAAGCCGCCGCAGAACCTGAGCTACTCGGCGCCGAGCCTCGACGCCTCCCCCAAGGAGAGCGGTGCGGCCAAGGCGGCCAAGACCGCGACGGTGACGGGGACCAAGGAGCCCGCGCGCAACGCGCCCTGCCCGTGCGGGTCGGGGAAGAAGTACAAGTTCTGCCACGGGGCTTCCCGCTAGCCCACGGCGCTGCCCGGCCGGGGGACGGCCGGGCAGCCGCGCTCCCGAGTGGTGGAGCAGGCCCGGGCGTCGCACCATCGTGCTGTCCTCGGGCAGCGCCGTCCGGGCGCCGCCCGGTGCACGGGAGGCGCGCATGTCTACGGTGGTGAGCAGGGACGAGGCGGGCAGGGGCGACGGACCGGTCGGCACCCGCCGTCGGCCGTCGGTGCGGTCGGTGGTGGTCTGGCTCGCCGTCGCGGTGGTCGGCGCGGTGGCCTGGACGGTCCTGGCGCTGGCCAGGGGCGAGACGGTGTCGGCGCTGTGGATCCTCTTCGCCGCCCTGTGCTCGTACGCGATCGCCTACCGCTTCTACGCGCGGTTCATCGCCCACCGCGCCCTGAGGGTGGACGACCGGCGGGCCACGCCGGCCGAGCGCCTGGAGAACGGGATCGACTTCGACGTCACCGACCGGCGCGTGCTCTTCGGGCACCACTTCGCCGCGATCGCCGGGGCCGGCCCGCTCGTGGGCCCGGTGCTGGCCGCCCAGATGGGCTACCTGCCGGGCACCATCTGGATCATCGTCGGCGTCATCTTCGCCGGGGCGGTGCAGGACATGACGGTCCTGTTCTTCTCGATGCGCCGCAACGGCAAGAGCCTCGGCCAGATGGTGCGCGAGGAGATCGGCATCGTCGGTGGCATCGCGGCGCTGATCGCCGTCTTCGCCATCATGATCATCATCCTGGCGGTGCTGGCGCTCATCGTCGTCAACGCCCTGGCCGAGTCGCCCTGGGGCGTCTTCTCCATCGCGCTGACCATCCCGATCGCGCTGTTCATGGGCGTCTACCTGCGCCGGCTCCGACCCGGACGGGTGCTCGAGGCCACCGGGATCGGCGTCGTCCTGCTGCTGCTCGCCGTGATCGGCGGCGGCTGGATCGACGACACCGGCCTGGGCGAGGCGCTGACCCTGTCGCGGGAGTGGCTGGTCCTCGCGCTGGTGGTCTACGGCTTCGTCGCCTCGGTGCTGCCGGTGTGGCTGCTGCTCACCCCGCGCGACTACCTGTCGACGTTCATGAAGATCGGCGTGATCGTGCTGCTGGCGGTCGGCCTGCTGCTGGCCCGGCCGGTGCTGCAGGCCGACGCGGTCAGCGAGTTCGCCCGGGAGGGGACCGGTCCGGTCTTCGCCGGCTCGCTGTTCCCGTTCGTCTTCATCACCATCGCCTGCGGCGCGCTCTCGGGCTTCCACGCCCTGATCTCGTCCGGGACGACGCCGAAGATGGTGGCCAAGGAGAGCCAGGTCCGGCTGATCGGCTACGGCGGCATGCTGATGGAGTCCTTCGTCGCCATCAGCGCGCTGATCGCCGCGGTGGTCATCGACCAGGGGCTCTACTTCGCCATGAACGCCCCGGCCGGCGCGACCGGGGGCACCGCCGAGTCCGCCGCCGCGTTCGTCAACGGCCTCGGCTTCGACACGACGGCGCAGGACCTGGCCGCGGCCTCGGCGGCGGTCCAGGAGGACACCCTCGTCTCCCGCACCGGTGGTGCGCCGACGCTGGCCGTCGGCATCTCCAACATCCTGGCGGAGGGCTTCGGCGGGAACCTGCAGGCCTTCTGGTACCACTTCGCGATCATGTTCGAGGCGCTGTTCATCCTCACCGCCGTCGACGCCGGCACCCGGGTGGGGCGGTTCATGCTGCAGGACACGATCGGCAACGTCTGGAAGAAGTTCGGCGACCTGTCCTGGCGGCCCGGCAACATCCTGGCCAGCGCGATCACCGTGGGCCTGTGGGGCTACATCCTCTACGTCGGCGTGACCGACCCCCTGGGCGGCGTCAACCAGCTCTTCCCGCTGTTCGGCATCGCCAACCAGCTGCTGGCCGCGATCGCGCTGACGCTGGTCACCGTCCTGCTGATCAAGCACGGCAGGATCAGGTACGCGTGGGTGACCGCGGTGCCGCTGGTGTGGGACCTCGTCGTCACGATGACGGCGAGCTGGCAGAAGGTCTTCTCCGCGGACCCCGCCGTGGGGTACTTCGCGCAGCGTCAGCGGTACGCCGACGCCCTCGACGCGGGCGAGGTGCTGGCGCCCGCGCAGGACCAGACCCAGATGGAGCAGGTCGTCTTCAACTCCACCCTCAACGGCGTCCTGCAGGCGGTCTTCGCGCTGCTGGTGATCGTCGTGGTGGTGAACGCCGTCGTGGTGATCGGGCGGGCCCTGCGCGCCCGCGGTCCCGTGCCCACGACCGAGGTCCCGGCCGAGCCGTCGAGGCTGGTCGAGCCGTCCGGGCTGTTCCCCACCGCCGAGGAGAGACGCGCGATGGCCGAGCACTCCCGGCTGGTTGGCAGCGGCTCGGGGCACGGGACGTGAGCGCCTCCCCGGCCGCCTCGCTGGCCCGGGCCTGGCGGGGCGTGCGGTGGTACCTGCGGGAGTGGAGCGGGGAGGCGGGCTGGGACCGCTACCTCGAGCACTGCGCCGCGCACGGTCACGAGCCGATGAGCCGGCGGGAGTTCGAGCGGCGGCGGGCCGACGCCCGCGAGCGGGCGGTGGTCGGGCGCTGCTGCTGAACCCCTCCGTTCCGGTGCCGGCGGGCAGGGGCGTCATCCGCGGGGGGCGTCAGCCGATCTGCAGCGCCGTGCACCGCCAGCGGCCGTCGATGCCCTCCAGCCGGGCGGCGAGGGCGTGGGCGCGCCCGCCCCGGCGGGCCACCGCGCTGATCTCGGCGACGCCGTCGACCGGCTCGCACACGTGGACCGGACCGAGGACCAGCGGGGCGGTGCCCACCGTGCACCACCGCGGCCGGTGGCCCCGGGACAGCGCGGTCCACACGCCGTGGGAGATCAGCGGCCGGAGCTGGCTCATCGGACGGCGGCCGGCCAGCGCCTCGAGCGCCGTGACCAGCAGCCGGCGGCCGGACTGCCGGAGGTCGGGGAGGTCCGCGCGCAGCGACCAGGTGGGGCCGAAGTCGCCGTCGGGTCCCGCGACCGCCGGCCCGGAGCGCGGGCGCGGACCGGGCCGGTGCGGGGGGCGGGGCGGCCGGACGCCCGGCACCACGAGCCGCAACGGGGTCCGCTGGTCCTCCAGCGGCGGTTGCGGGGTCGGCACCACGGTCAGGTGCAGGACGGGTGACGCGGGCGTGGGTGCGCTCATGGCGGGCTCCCTCGTGGGGTCGGTGCGGGTGGCGGACGCCGGGGGAGCGGCGGGAGCGGTTGGTCCTCGCGGGCCGGGTCTGCTCGGGGGTCAGGTCGAGCGGGGTGGGTGGAGCACCTGGCCGGGGAGCAGCAGGTCGGGGTCGGGCCCGATCACCGCGGCGTTGGCCGACCACCACGCCGTGACGGCGTCGGCGATCGCGCGGTCGCCGGGTACGGCTCCGGTCGTGCGCCGCAGGTACGCCTCGGCGATGTCCCACAGGCAGTCCCCGCGCACGACGACGTGCTCGTCCCCCGCGGGCGCCGGCGCCTCCGACGCAGCGGCCGGCGCCTCGACCTGCGGCCAGTCCGGCGCCGTGCCGGCCGGGGTCCGGGGCCAGTCGGGCGCCGCCGTCACCGGCGGGGCGGCCGGCGCGGCGACGGCGAGCGCCGGGGCGCCGAGACCTGCGCCGATGCCGATGCCCAGCGCCACGGCCGTGGCCCGGCGGGCCCCGGCGGGCAGCACCACCCGCAGCAGGCAGCGGGCGGCGGCGCCGGCCAGGCCCGGGAGCGCCCCGGCGGCGGTCAACGCCAGCCCGACGGCGCCCCAGGCCCACACGGACCAGGCGAGCAGCGCGGCCCAGGCCAGCACGACGACGTCCGGCCCGGACGCGTCGGACAGCCCCTGCGGGTGCGTCACCGCCTGACGGAGGACCTCGGGCTCGGGGCCGAGAGCCGCCAGCCCGAGCGCGACCAGGGCCATCGCCAGCGCCGTGGCGAGCAGCCGTCGTCCCGACACATCGCCTCCTTTCGCCGTGACGCAACGAGACTAAAGCAATCAAATGCAAGTAAACGCAAGAGTCTTCGACGATCTAAGCTGAGCGGGAGGAGGTGCCGGATGCGGTGGCAGCACTTGTTCGCCGACCTGCAGGCGCAGTTCGACGAGGCCGGGGCGGCCGCGGACCGCGCCGAGTGGGCCTCGCGTGCGCGCTCGGAGGTCGGCGCCGTGCGCTTGGTCGACCGGGTGGCGGGAGCCCTGGGGGCGCCCGTCGCGCTGCGCTGCCGCGGGACCGGTCAGCTCACCGGAACGCTGGTCGAGATCGGCAGCGACTGGCTGCTGGTCGAGGAGGACGCCGGGCGCGAGGCGCTGGTCGCCGCCGCGGCGGTGCTCGTCGTCGGCGGGCTCGGCCGGCAGACCGCGGCGGCGACGGACGGGGGCGCCGTGCGGCCCCGGCTGGACCTGCGGTGGGCGGTGCGCGCGCTGGCGCGGGACCGCAGCGCGGTGCAGGTGGTGCTCGGGGACGGCGCGGTGCTGACCGGGACGGTGGACCGGGTCGGCGCGGACTTCCTCGAGCTCGCCCTGCACGACCTCGACGAGCCCCGGCGGGCCGGCGCCGTGCGCGCGGTGCTGGCCGTCGCGCTCAGCGCGGTGTCGGTGGTGCGGACCGCGCCGGCCGGGGGCGGGTGATCCGGCGGTTCAGCGCCGGCGCCGGCCTCCGGTGGGGACCGACGGCTCGTCGGCCCCGGTCACCTGCTCGGCGGGGGCGGCGGGCGCGGGCTCCTCGGGCACCGTCCCGGCCCGTGCCTCGGCGTACTTCTGCTGGATGAAGCGCTCGAGCTCGTCGACCTCGACCCGCCACTGACCGCGGCCGCCGATCTGGATGGCGATCAGCTCCTTGCGCCGGACCAGCGCATAGGCCTGCGACCACGACACGTTGAGGATCTCCGCGACGTCGTCGAGGGTCAGGAAGCGGGGTGTGGGCATCGGTGCGTCTCCGTCCGTCGGGGTCAGTGTGTCAGCCGCACCGGTGGCAGGTGACCACCGTCCACACCCGAACGTGTGGACGGCGAATGCACGCACCCGTGCCCGTATCGCATCATCTGCTCCCGATCGACGCCGAGCGGCGGCGTCGACGTCGACTCGCGCTCCCGGAGGCCGGGAGGAACCGGAGGAACTCCGCGTGACCGCCGTGCGCCCCGCTCCCTCGGCCGGTGCTCGCTCGGGCGCCGGGCCGTCCCCGGAGCTGCCCGGACCGTCGCCACGGCGGGTCCGGCCGCCGCGGTGGCTCGACCTGCGGCTGGTCCTCGGCGTGCTCCTCGTGCTCGGCTCGGTGCTGCTCGGGGCGCGGGTGGTCGCGGCCGCGGACGCCACCGTGCCGGTGTGGGCGGCATCCGGGGACCTCGCGGCGGGCACCGTGCTCACCGCCGACGACCTGGTGCGGGTCGACGTCCGGCTGGACGGCACCGGGCAGGCGTACCTGTCGACGACGACCCGTCCGGAGGGGCGGACGCTGGCGCGCGCGGTCCGGGACGGGGAGCTCCTGCCGCGGTCCGCGCTCGTCGAACCGGAGGACCTCGTGCAGCTCGCGCTGCCGGTGCAGTCCGGGTTCGTCCCGCCGAGCCTGCGGCGGGGCCAGCTCGTCGACGTGTACGCGGTGGCCGACCCCGCGGCGGGGGCGACCGCCGTGGCGGACGGCTCGGTGACGCGGGTCGTGTCCTCCGCGCCCGTGCAGGCGGTCTCCGGCCGGTCGGAGGGCGTGCTCTCCACGCCGACCACGACCGTCCAGGTGGTCGTCTCGGTCGACGCCGACGAGGCCTCCGACGTGCTCGCCGCGATCGGCGGGCGGCCCCTGGTCGTGGTCGTCCACGACTCGGTCGACGCCCCGGCGGAGCCGGCCGACTGATGGCCGTGCAGGTCTTCACCGCCGTCACCGGCGCGTCCTGGGAGTCGGAGCTGGTGGGCGCCCTCGACCGGGCCGACCACGGGGTCGCCGTCGTCCGCCGGTGCGTCGACGTCTCGGAGCTGCTGGCGGCGGCCGCCACCGGTACGGGGCAGGCCGCGCTCCTGTCGGCGGACCTGCGCCGGCTCGACGGGGAGGCGGTGGCGCGGCTGGAGGCGGCCGGGGTCGCCGTCGTCGGGCTGGTGGAGCCCGGCGACGACCGTGCCGCCGACCGGCTGCGCCAGCTCGGCGTCGCCCGGGTCCTGCCGGCCGACGCCGAGCCCGGCGCCATCGCCCGCGCGCTGCGGGAGGCGGTGGACCGCGGCCCCACCGGTGGACGGGACGTGGGCGACCCGCGGGCCGCGCTGCCCGCGCTCGGTGCGCCGGAGGTCGCCGCGGAGCACCCCGCCGGGCGGGGCCGCGTCGTCGCCGTCTGGGGACCGATCGGCGCGCCGGGCCGGACCACCGTCGCGGTGGGGGTGGCCGACGAGGCCTCCCGGCTCGGCGTCCCCACCCTGCTGGTCGACGCCGACGTGTACGGCGGCGTGGTCGCCCAGGTCCTGGGGCTGCTCGACGAGTCGCCGGGGGTGGCCGGTGCGGCCCGGCAGGCGGCTCTCGGCACCCTGGACGTCGGCGCGCTCGCGCGGCTGGCCTGGACGGTCCGCCCGCGCCTGCGGGTGCTCACCGGGCTGGCCCGTGCGGACCGCTGGCCGGAACTGCGGCCCCGCGCGGTGGGCGCGGTGCTCGACGAGGCCCGCCGGCTGGCCGAGCTGACGGTGGTGGACTGCTCCTTCTGCCTAGAGGAGGACGAGGAGCTGTCGTTCGACACCGCCGCCCCACGGCGCAACGGCGCCACCCTCGCCGTGCTGGAGGCCGCCGACACGGTGCTGTGCGTGAGCGGGGCGGACCCGGTCGCGCTGCAGCGGACGGTCCGGGCGCTCGGCGAACTGGCGGACGTCCTGCCGGAGGTCGACCCCGTGCTGGTCGTGAACCAGGTGCGGCGGGGCCCGGTGCCGGGTGACGCCCGGACGGAGATCGCCGAGGCCCTGGAGCGCTTCGCCGGCCGGACGGTCGGGTTCTTCCTGCCGGCCGACCGCCGGGCGACCGACGCCGCGCTGGCCGCCGGCCGGACGCTGGCCGAGGTGACGCCGGCGTCGCCGCTGCGAGCCGCCCTGCGCACCCTGGCCGCGCAGGTCGCCGGTGTCCCCGAGCCCGCTGCGGCCGGGCGCCGGTGGGGCGGCCGCCGGCGCGCCGGGTGAACCACCGGGTGACGGTGGTCGCACACGGCTGTGCCTCGGGCCGGCCCGCCGTACTTTGGAGCCCCCGCCCACGAGGAGAGCGATGGTCGAGCGGCTGACCGCACTGGACGCCTCGTTCCTCTACCTGGAGGAACGGCTCAACCCGATGCACGTCGGCGGCGTGCTCGTCCTCGACGCCCCCCCGGACGGGCTGGAGCCCCTCGAGGCGCTCGTCGCCGCCCGGCTGCCGCTGGTCCCGCGGTACCGCCAGCGCGTGCTCGAGGTCCCCGGCAACCTGGCCAGCCCCGTCTGGGCCGACGACCCCGACTTCGACTGCACCTACCACGTCCGGCGCTCCGCGCTGCCCCGCCCCGGGACCGAGGCGCAGCTGATGGAGCTGGTGTCGCGGCTGATGTCCCGCCCGCTGGACCGCAGCCGCCCGCTGTGGGAGCTGTACCTGGTCGAGGGGCTGGCGGGGAACCGGGTCGCCGTCGTCACCAAGACCCACCCCGCCCTGGTCGACGGCCTCAGCGCCATCGACATCGGCCAGGTGCTCCTCGATCCCGAACCTGACGCACCCGCGCCCCCGGTGGGGGAGTGGACGCCCGCCCGGCCGCCCGGCGCGGCGGCGCTCGTCCTGCAGGCGCTCGAGGAGTACGCCCGCCGCCCCACGGCCGCCCTCGACGCGGCCCGGCACGCGGTCACCGACGTCCGGGCCAACGCGGCGCGGGTGGCCGGCATCGGCCGGGACCTGCTGCGCGCGGCGCGTTCGGCGGTCTTCCCCGCTCCGCACACGCCGCTCAACCGGACCACCGGCCGGCAGCGGCGGGTCGCCGTGGCCCGGGCCGACCTCGAGGACGTCAAGAAGGTCCGCAGCCTGCACGGCGGGACGGTCAACGACGTGCTGCTGACGGTGGTGACCGGCGCGCTGCGCGAGTGGCTGCTCTCCCGCGGGGAGCCGGTCACGGGTTCGACGTCGGTGCGCGCGCTCGTGCCGGTGTCCCTGCAGGACGCCGACGCCTCGCCCGGCGGCCGGGTGGCCGCCTTCCTGGTCGACCTGCCGGTCGGGGAGCCCAACCCCGGCGTCCGCCTGGCGCGGCTGGGCTACGCGATGCGCGGCGTCGCGCTGCACGGGCAGTCGGTCGGCGCCGACCGGCTCATCGCCCTCACCGGGTTCGCGCCCCCGACCATGCACGCCCTCGGCGTGCGGGCCGCGCGGGGTCTGTCGCGCCGGCTGTTCAACCTCGTCGTGACCAACGTGCCGGGTCCGCAGGTGCCGCTCTACGCGGCCGGGAGCCGGGTGCTGGAGGTGTTCCCCGTCGTGCCCCTGGCCCGCGGGCAGGGGTTGTCCATCGGCATCACCAGCTACGACGGCCGCGTCTTCATCGGCCTCAACGCCGACCGGGACGGCGTCGGGGACGTCGACGTCCTGGCCGACCTCATCGAGCAGGAGGTCGCCGAGCTGGTCCACGCGGCGGCCTGAGCCCGGCGGACCGGTCGCCGCGGCCCGGCGCTCCCGCGTTACGGTCGCCGTCCACCGACGAAGGGAGCCAACCGGGTGCGCGTGTACCTGCCGGCGACGACCACGCTGCTGCGGACGCTGGTGGACGAGGGCCGGCTGCCCGGACCGCACACCGCGTTCGCGGTGACGCCCGCGCTGCGGGACTTCTACGCGGTCAGCGAGGCCGAGGCGGACACCGAGGAGCTGGAGTACGCGGCGCTGCTGACCGCGGCCCGCGCCAGCCTGCGGCTGCTCGACGTCGACCCGACCGCCGCCCGCCGGCGGGTGGTGCTGGCCGCCGACGTGCCCGACCCCGCCGTCGAGCTGCGGGACGACCCGGCGCGGGACCCGGACGCCGACCGGGGCACGGTCCGGGTCGCCGGGGACATCGCCCTGCGGGACGTGGCCAGCGCCCACATCGACGGCGCCGAGGCGGAGGACGACGTGCGCGCCGCGGTCGACGTGGTCCTGGAGGCCGACCTCGGCAGCGACGACGCGCAGTTCGTCGTCGACCAGGCCGAGGGGCACGAGCTGGCCTGGTACGCGACGCAGGAGATCGGCCCCGCGCTCGACCTCCTCTGACGGCGTCACCCGGCTACTCCCCGTCCCGGTGCCGGGCCACCTGCACCCGCTGCGGCGTGCCGGCGACGACGAGCCAGCCGGACCCCGGGCGCGCGGGGACGGGCACGCGCGGGAGCCGGATGCCGAGCAGGTCGGCGTCACCGGGGCCGGGGGTCAGGAGGAGCCCGCTGCGGCTGCGCCGCAGGTCAGCTAGGGGGCCCTGGTAGTGGCGGCCGAGGTCGGCGGCCTGCCCCGCGGCGAGCACGACGACCCGGCCCGTGGCGCCGGCGCCCGGCAGCGTCGTGAGCAACGGGGCGTCGCCGAACGTGGCGACGTCGTCGACGACGACCGCTCCGGGGCGGCCCCGCAGCGACGCCGCCCAGCCCGGCAGGTCGGCCGGTGGTCCCGGCGCGAGCAGGAGCACCGCGAACCCGGCGTGCCGCAGGTGTGTGGCGAACGCCTCGAGGGCCGCGGTGCGACCGCTCCCGGGTGGTCCCGCGACGAGGAGCCCGCCGGTGCGGCGGAGGTCCACGGACAGGACGCGGCCCTCGTCCCCGCCCGGCCCGACCGGGAGGAGCGCCGGGTCGGCCGGCCCGTCGGCGCCCGCCGGTGACGGCAGCGGCAGCCGGGGATCGGCGGGGAGCGCGGCGATGCGCAGCGCCGCGGCGTCGGGCGGCCGCAAGGTCTCCCGGACGACCGGGCGGGGGAGGGCCAGCTGGCACTCCTGGCCTGCCTCACCCAGCAGCGCCCGCCCCGGCGGCCGCGCCTCCGGCACGAGCCGGACGGGGATGCCCGCCACGGCGTAGTCGGCGCGGTCGGCCAGCGGCAGGACCAGCCGGCGGCCGGCCACGGACGCCAGCCGGCCCCCGGGCACCGCACGGTCGGCGGTGAGGACGCAGGTGAGCCCGACGGCCGCGCCGTCGCGGACCAGCCGCAGCAGCGCCGCCGAACCCTGGCCGGGGTCGGCCTGGTCGAGCTGCTCACCGGCCGCCTCCAGCCCGTCGACCAGCAGCAGCAGCGCGGGGGCGGGCGCGCCGGCCGCCCGGCCCGCGCGCCGGGCTGCCACCTCCTCGCCCAGCCGGGCCACCAGACGGACGGCGCGGAACGGGTCGTCGGCGCCCACCGCGGTTCCGGTGTGCGGCAGGCCGGCCGCCTCGCCGGCGAGCGCCCCGCCGCCGTGGTCGAGCACGTGCACGTGCAGCTCCTCGGGCGCCCGCCGGTGCACCGCCTCGGCGAGCACCGTGCGCAGCAGCGTCGTGCGACCGCTGCGCGGGCCGCCCACCGCCAGCCACCCGCCGCCGTCGGCCAGGTCGAGCTCGAGGGGTTCCTGCACCTGCGCGTCGGGACGGTCGAGCAGACCGATGCGCAGGCGCGCGCCGGACCGCCGGCCGGGCACTGCCTCGTCGAGCGCCTCGGCCGGCAGCCGGCTGGGCAGCGGCGGCTGCCACGGCCGGTGCGGCGCCCCTTCCCCGTCGTCGGCCGCGCGCCGGCGCAGCGCCGCGGACAGCCGGGCGAGGTCGCTCCCGCCGCGGGACCGGCCCGGTCCCCGGCCGGCGGGGCCACCCCCGGCCCAGTGCCAGCGCCGGACGACGGGGCCGGCGTCGGGCTCCGGCACCGGCGTGGCGGCCCGCGCCACCTGGAACTCGACGGGGGGCGCGCTCCCGGTGCGCAGCAGCGCCCGTCCGGGCAGGTCGACGGGCAGGAACGCGGGCCGGCTCGTCCCGATCACGTCGCGGGCCTCGGCCTCGTCGGCCGTCCGCAGGCAGATCCGCAGGCTGCAGTTGGCCCGGATCTCTGGGGAGACGACCCCGCCCGGTCGCTGGGTGGCCAGCACCAGGTGCACGCCGAGCGACCGGCCGCGCTGGGCGATGCCGACCAGCCCGGGCACGAACGACGGGTGCTCCTCGGCGAGGGCCGCGAACTCGTCGACCACGATCACCAGCCGCGCCAGGTCCACGGCCGCGGGCAGCGCGGACACGTCGGTCACCCCGTGCGCGGCCAGCACCGACTCGCGCCGGGTCAGCTCAGCGCCCAGGGAGCGCAGCGCCCGCTCGGTCGCCGGCCCGTCGAGGTCGGTGACCAGGCCGACGGTGTGGGGCAGCGACACCGCGTCGGCGAAGGCGGCCCCGCCCTTGTAGTCGACGAGCAGGAACGAGCAGCGGTCCGGCGGGTGGTGCAGGGCCAGGCCCGCGATCAGCGTCTGGAGCAGCTCGGACTTGCCCGACCCGGTGGTGCCGGCGACCAGAGCGTGCGGCCCCTGCCGGCCGAGGTCGACGCTCACCACGCCCTCGGCCGTGCGGCCGACCGGCGCGGTCAGGGTGTCGCGGGCCCGGTTCCAGCGACCGGTGGTGCGCCCGTCGTCGTCGAGGTGGACGCCGGGGGCGGGGAGGTCGAGCAGCCGGACCTCGCGCGGCAGCGTGGCCGCGGCGCCGGCCGGCTCGAGCACGGCCAGGTCGCGCGCCAGCTCGTCGGCGACCCCGCGGGGCAGCCGGTCCACCACCACCTCGGGCACGTCGGCCTGCCCGGCGCGGCGCAGGGTCCCGCGGGCACCCGTCTCACCGCCCAGCGCCAGCACGGCGTCGGCGGTCGCCGGCAGCAGCTGCGCCGTCGTCGCGGTCGTCAGCACTCCCACGCCCACGTCCCGCCCGGCTCGCAGGGCCGCCGCGACGCCGGGGTCGACGGGGCGGGCGAGGACGACCAGCAGCCACGGGAGGCGGGGCTCGCCGGCGGAGGGTCCCGCCCGCTCGTCCAGGGCGGCGCGCCGGGCCGCCACGACGCGGGTGACCCACCGGCGCAGCTGCTCGTCGGCCGCTGCCGCGTCGGGCCCGGCGACCGACGCGTGCTGCAGCTGGGGCAGCCAGCGCACCCACTGCCAGTCCGGGGCCGAGGCGTCGTCGGCCACCAGCGCCAGCTGCACCTCGTCGGGGCCGTGCAGGACGGCGACCTGGGCGACCACGGCGGCGAGGACACCCGCGGCCGCGGCCCGCGGCCCCACGACGGACAGGCCCGCTGCCGCGCGGAGGTCCAGGACCACGGGCAGGTGCCCGACGGTCTCCCGCCGGCGGTCGCCGTCCGGCATCACCCGGACCACGGCGCACGGACCGGACCCCGTGCCCAGCCGCACGTGCAGCGCGTCGGTGTCGCCCCGGCGACGTTCCCAGACCCGGCTCGAGCGTCGCCGGGCGGCCGTGGTGAGCGCCGCCAGGTCGGGGGAGGCGAGCTCGACCGCCAGCCGGTCGGCGCTCACGGCGGCGGCGAGGCGCCGCTCGGCCTCCGCGACGGCGGCGAGGTGCTCGGCGGCCTGCCGCCGGCCCTCGCGGCGCCCCGACCAGCGCTCCGACCACCACGTCCCCACGGCCATGACCGGGCTGAGCAGGGCGAAGAACAGGAACTGCGGGGTGCGCAGCAGCCAGGCCATCGCCACCCCCGCGACGAGGGGCACGGCGACCGCGATCCACGCGAGCCGACGGCGCGGCGGCGGGGCCGGTGGCCGCGGGAACCGGACCTCCACCTCCTGGCGCGGCTCGGCCAGCCGCGGTGCGAGCCGCAGGCGCTGTCGTCCCCCGGGCGCGGGGCGCAGGGCGGCCGTGCCGCCCTCGGGGCCGCGGACGGTGACGGCGCTGGCGCCGGTGCGCAGGACCGACCCGCTGGTCCACGCGGTCGGCGTGCCGCGCAGGTCCGTGTCGCCCAGCCGGCTGCCGTTGGTGGAGCCGAGGTCGGCCACGGTGATCCGGCCCGACTCCACGGTGATCTGCGCATGGCGGCGGGAGACGTCCGGGTCGTCGAGGCGGAAGCGGGCCCCGGCGCCCCGGCCGAGCACGTGCCTGCCCTGCCCGAGCGGCTCGGTGCGCCCGGCCTCGGGCCCCCCGACCACGTGCAGCTCCAGGGCGCTCGTGCGCCGGTCGGACGGGGGGCGCGGGCCGGGGCGGCCCCAGCCGAGCGCGGCGCCGTGCCGCAGCTGCGCAGCGGTCAGCGGGAGGTCGTCGGGCAGCCGGGTCGATCCCGCCCAGAGACCCTCGACCGGCGCGCCGAGCGCGTGCCCCAGCGCGGGGAGGACGGAGGCGAGCGTCCCCTCGTCGGACGCGGTGAGCTCCACGTCGACGGCGCCGTCGGGCGACCACAACGTCCAGCAGCGGGTGCTCGGCGGCCGCCGCCGGGACGCGGCGCGGGTCTCGGTCACCGGCGGATGGTGTCCCGCGGGGCCACGGGCGCGGGCCGCTCGGCGTCGATCTGTGGACGACCTCGGGGGTTGTGGACGGCAACGGGGGGCGTGGCCCGCTCCGGCCTAGCGTCTGCGGTCGACCGGGAGGGGCCCGGGCGCACAGGAGGAGCCGTGAAGGTCGACATCGCCACCCTGCAGCACATGGCGGGCCAGTGCCGGGCGGAGGCGGCCGACGCCACCGGACGTCAGGCCGCGCTCTCCGCCGGCATCAACACCTCGGTGCTCGACGGGTGGACCGACAGCCAGGCGGCCGCGCGGTTCACCGAGCTCTACGAGCAGTGGCGGCTGTCCGCGCAGGGGGTCGCCGACGCGCTGAACGGCATGGGCGGGCTGCTGAGCAACGTGGCGGCGTCCTACCAGCAGCACGAGGCCGACATGGCCGCGCGCATCGGTGCGCTGCTCTGACCCGGTCCTCGCCCGGGCCGCCCCCGTGCGCGGAACGGCAGCCCGGGCGGGTCGTAGGATCGGCGCCCGTCCAGACGGGTCACCGGTGCTTCGTGGTGGGCAGCCGGCGCACCGCGTACCGCGGGTGGAGCCGCGCTCTGCGATCGCCGTGCGCCCGCACGCGCCGAGATCGGGAGCGAGCAGATGCAGTTCGGTCGGTACTACGAGGAGTTCGAGGTCGGGGCGGTCTACAAGCACTGGCCCGGCAAGACCGTCACCGAGTACGACGACCACCTGTTCTGCCTCATCACGATGAACCACCACCCGCTGCACATGGACGCGCACTACGCGGCCGAGACCACCGACTTCGGCAGGAACGTGGTCGTCGGCAACTACGTCTACTCGCTGCTGCTCGGCATGAGCGTGCCCGACGTGTCGGGGAAGGCCATCGCCAACCTGGAGATCGAGTCGCTCCGGCACGTGGCGCCCACGTTCCACGGCGACACGATCTACGGCGAGACCACCGTGCTGGACAAGACGGAGTCGAAGTCGAAGGACGACCGCGGGATCGTCCACGTGGAGACGATCGGCTACAAGCAGGACGGCACGGTGGTCTGCACCTTCCGGCGCAAGGTCATGGTGCCCAAGCGGTCGTACGGCGAGAGCCGGGGCGGCGAGCAGCCCGGCCGCCCGGAGCCGGCCCGCCGGTGACGGCGGCCCGGTGACGGCGGCCCGGTGACGACGGCCCGGTGACGGCGGCCCGGTGACGACGGCCCGGTGACGACGGCCCGGCCGGTCCGGCCGGGCAGGCCGCCGGCGGACGGCGCTCAGGGCCGGACGCGGGCGGCCATGCCGGTGTAGTCGACGACGAGCCCGTCGTCGTCGACGGACAGCTCGAAGGCCCCGTGCGCCTCGTCGCTGTACTCCCACCGCCGCCCGGCGAGCCGGCGGTAGGTCTGCTCGACCCGCACCACCCGCAGCGACGGGACCTCGACCCAGGCCACCGGCGTGGTCGCGGAGGCGCCCACCGGCAGCGACGCCAGCCGGTTGATCGGGAAGGTGTTGGTCAGCGGCGTCGCGGCGACGTCGACGTCGACGCACCCGTCGAGCTCGGGGGCGCGCACGCCGTCGCGCCACCAGCGCCGCTCGGCGTCGGCCGCCAGGGCCAGCCGGTGGTCACCGTCGGCGGCCACCGACCAGGCGTCGACCCCGCGGGTGCGCCACGACCCGTCCACCTCCACGCGGAAGCCGCACGCCAGGACGGTCGCCGGGCCGGCCAGCACCTCGCTGCCGTGGAAGGTCCAGCCGTCCGCGCGGTGCTCGACGCGGGCCATGCTGTGGCCGGCGTCCTCGTCGGTCCGTCGCCACGCCAGCACCCGCACCCCGGGGTCCACGAGCGGGGAGTCTAGGAAGGGCCGGTCCCGAGCACACCCCACGCCCGCAGCGTCTCCACGAGGCGGGGAGTGCAGCCCAGCGCCGCCACGTCGTCGGGCTCCACGAACCGGGCGTCGTCGGCGTCGTCGCCGGCCACCGGCTCGGCGGCCGGGTCGAGGGGCGTGCAGGCGAGGTCGACGACGTCGTAGTCGGCCGCGTCCGCGGGGACGACGACCCGGCCCACCACGGCGCCGGGCGCCACCTCGAGGCCGGTCTCCTCGCGCACCTCGCGGACGACGGCCTGCTCGGCGGTCTCACCCGGTTCCACGCGGCCGCCGGGCAGCGACCACAGCCCCCGGCTGGGCTCCTGCCCGCGCCGGACGAGCAGCAGCCGCCCGGCGGCGTCGCGCACCACCGCCCCGACGCAGGGGACCAGCGGCCGCTCCGGGCCGGGCTGGACGGGGGAGGGCATGCGCGGCAGGCTACGCAGCCCGCACGGCTCCCGTCCGCCGGCGCCGGGCGCGGCGCTCGGCTTGACGGATGCCCCCGCTCCCAGGACGGTGATCGGCGATGAGCGTCTCGGCGGTGTGCCCCCGGTGCGGCGAGCAACTGGTCGTGCGCCCGGGGCACGACGCCCAGGCCTGGTGCCACCTGCACGGGGCGGTGACCCCGCTGCACCACACCGTGCTCATCGCCCACGACGCCATCAGCGCCGTCACCGCCGACGCCCGCGTGCCCGCCTGGGTGCCCGACCCCATGCCGACCGGCTGGACGGTCACCGGCCTCGCCTGGGGCGGCGAGCCCGGCGCGCGGGCGATCGTCGTCGACACCGCCGGACCCGCGCCCCTGGGCGGGTCGGCCGAGCTCGTCCTGGTCGCCGAGGAGCCCGGCACCGGGGTCGGCTGCGGCTACGCCGGCCTGCCCGGGCTCGACCCCGGCGACGTCATCACCGGCCCGTCGTCGGTCGACGTCAAGGCCGCCGGGCAGCGGGCGCCGCTGTGGGCGGTCCCCACCGCCGACGACCGCGCCGCGTTCGTGGGGGAGGCCTACGGCGTCTGGTTGTGGCTGGTCATGTGGCCGATGAACGCCGCGTGGCTGCTCGCCGAGCAGCTCGAGCTGCTCGACCTGCGCGACCGCCTGTACCCCGACCTGCCGCTCGGCCCGCCCAGCGAGCACCTGCTCCCGGGGAAGTAGTCGATCACCCCCGGCGCGTCCTGCCCGGGAACCGCTGGGGCCTGTGTGAGCCTTGGGACGAAGCGGTCCGCCACTCCCGGCGGCCCCGACGCGGAGGTGACGGTGAACTTGAAGAAGGTCGTCACCTGGCTGGTCGTCGCCTTCGTGGTCTTCTACGTGATCAAGTTCCCGGAGAACTCCGCCGAGTTCGTCCGCAGCGCCGGCGACGCCCTGGGCAACGCCGCCTCCTCCCTCGCGGACTTCGTCGGCTCGCTGGTCTGACGTGAGCCCGCCTGCCCGGCCCGCGGAGGGGACCGGCCGGCACCGGACCATGTACGAGGGGCGGCGGGCCCGCAAGGACGTCGCCAAGTACCTCCTGCCCGGCGAGGAGGTCATCATCGCCACGAGGCGGCACTGGGCCTCGCTGTTCGAGCCGGTCGCCAAGTCGCTGCCCGCCGTCGTCCTGGGGCTCTGGCTGCTGACCCTCGACCCCGACAACCGGGTCAGCAGCTCGGCCGGGCTGCTGCTGCTCGTCGCCGGGCTCGGCTACCTCGCCCTGCACGTCGCCGAGTGGTACATGCGCCACTTCATCGTCAGCCCCCGCCGGATGCTGCTGACCTCGGGCGTCATCGTCCGCACCGTCACCCTGCTGCCGCGGCGGCGGATCACCGACCTCACCTGGCAGGAGACGCTGTTCGGCCAGGTCTTCGGCTACGGCACCTTCCGCATCGAGTCGGCCGGCCAGCACCAGGCGCTGTCCCGGGTCACCTACCTGCCCCGCGCCGACGTCCTCTACCGCAAGATCAGCGAGCTGCTCTTCCCGGGCGACAACGGGGGCGGCGTCGACAACGGCGACCTCGGCGACGAGGAGCCGCCACTCCCACCGCCGCGGCGCCCACCCCCGCCACCGGTCGACCGGCAGGACACCGAGCCGATCCCGCGCCGTCCACCGCCGGGGACGGGACCCTGACGGCGTCCCGCAGCGCGGATCGGGCAGGGTGGACGGCGATGCGGATCGACCTGCACACCCACTCCTCGGTGTCCGACGGCACCGAGACCCCGGCCGCGCTCGTGGCCGGCGCCCGCGCGGCCGGGCTCGACGTGATCGCCCTGACCGACCACGACACCACCGACGGCTGGGTGATGGCCGCCGCGGAGCGGCCCCCCGGCCTCACCGTCATCCCGGGCATGGAGCTGTCCTGCCGCTGGTTCCCCGAGGGCGACCGGCCGATCAGCGTCCACCTGCTGGCGTACCTGTTCGACCCCCAGCACCCGGCGCTGATGAGCGAGCGCACCCGGCTGCGCGAGGAGCGGCTCGGCCGCGGGGAGAAGATCGCCGCCGCCCTGGCCGCCGCGGGCTACCCGGTCAGCTGGGAGCGGATCGTCGAGGCCAGCGAGGGCGGCGTCGTCGGCCGGCCGCACATCGCCCGCGCCCTGGTGGAGGCCGGCGTCGTCGAGTCGGTCGACCACGCCTTCGCCACGCTGCTGCACCCGCGCAGCCCCCACTACGTCGCCAAGCGCGACACCGACGTGCGCGAGGGCATCGCGCTGGTCCGCGCCGCCGGCGGCGTCCCGGTGTTCGCGCACGGGCTGGCCACCAAGCGCGGCCGGGTCGTCGGCGACGACGCCATCCGCGCGATGGCCGAGGCCGGGCTGCTCGGCCTCGAGGTCGACCACCCCGACCACAGCCCCGAGGAACGCGCGCACCTGCGCGGCCTGGCCCGGGAGCTGGGGCTGCTCACCACCGGCTCCAGCGACTACCACGGCACCAACAAGACGACGCCGATCGGCGCGTGCACCACCGATCCCGAGCAGCTGGAGGCGCTCGTCGCCGCCGGCACGGGCAGCGCGCCGTTCACCGACTGACGCCGGAACCGTCGGCGGCCCGGTTAGCCTCTGCGGCGTGAGTTCCGGCGCCGCGCAGCTCGAGATGCCGGGCATGCCCAAGCGGCTCTTCCCGGCCACGCCGAGCAAGCTCGCCTGCTTCAGCGACTGCCCGCGCCGCTACCGCTACGCCTACGTCGACCGTCCCACCCCGGCCAAGGGGCCGGCCTGGGCGCACAACAGCGTGGGCGCCGCGGTGCACGCCGCGCTGCGGTCGTGGTTCGAGCTGCCCGTCGACAAGCGGACGACCGGTGCCGCCCGGCAGCTCCTCTACAGCGCGTGGTCGCCGGCCGGCTTCCGGGACGCCGAGCAGTCCGAGCGCTGGCGCGCCCGTGCGGCGGGCTGGCTCACCGAGTACGTCGCCGGGCTCGACCCCACCGACGAGCCGGTGGGCACCGAGCGCACCGTCGGCTGCACCACGACGGCCCTCGCCCTCTCGGGCCGGGTCGACCGCATCGACCAGCGCGGCGACGAGCTGGTCGTCGTCGACTACAAGACCGGCCGCAGCGTGAGCACCGACGACGACGCCCGCGGCTCACCCGCCCTGGCCGCCTACGTGCTCGGCGTCCGCCGCACCCTGCGCCGGCCGTGCTCGCGGGTGGAGCTGCACCACCTGCCCAGCGGCACGGTGGCGGCGTTCGAGCACACCGACCGCTCGCTGGCCAACCACGTCCGCCGGGCCGAGGACGTCGCCGCCGACATCGGCGCCGCCACCCGGGCGGTGGAGGAGGGGCTGGACCCCGACCAGGCCTTCCCCGCCGCCCCCGGCCGGCAGTGCGCCTGGTGCGACTTCCGGCCGAGCTGCGCGGTCGGCCAGGCGGCCACCCCGCCGCGGGAGACCTGGAGCTTCCTGGCGGAGGACGAGGAGGCCTAGGGCGTGTCTGACGGATCTTGGCGGTCCGGATCGGCAGGCTCCGGGCGATGCGACAGCATCGAGCGGTGGTCTCCGATGAGGCGTGGGCGTGGATGGAGCCGTTGCTGCCGTCCTCGGCCGGT
>NZ_JBJGYO010000019.1:0-91444 GCF_054050035.1 Geodermatophilus sp. SYSU D00815
CCCCCCCCCCCCCCCCCCCCCCCCCCCCCCCCCCCCCCCCCCCCCCCCCCCCCCCCCCCCCCCCCCCCCGCCCCCGCCCCCCCCGCCGCCCCCCCCCCCCGCCCCCCCCCCCCCCCCCCCCCCCCCCCCCCGGGCTCGGGGGAGCCTCCATGGCCACAGCGATCCGCACCGCGGGCACCGAGCATGCGCCCGCCACCGGCGAGGGCAAGCGCCTGCGAGCGAGGGGGCGGGCGAAGAACCCCTACCCCTTCTGGTTCTACCTGCCGGCGGGCGTCGTCTACGGGGTCCTGTTCCTCGTGCCGACCGTCATCGCCTTCTACTTCAGCCTCACCCGGTGGGGTCTGTTCTCGCAGGAGTTCATCGGCTTCGACAACTTCGCCCAGTTCTTCCGTGAGCCGGCGCTGGTCACCGGCCTCAAGAACTCCCTGATCTACGGCGTGGTCACCTCGGCGCTCAAGGTGGTCCTCGGCATGCTGCTGGCGGTCCTGCTGACCTCGCAGATCATCGCCCGCGGCTGGCTGCGCTCGGTGATCTTCTTCCCGGTCCTGGTGAGCACGATCGGCGTCGGGCTGACGTTCGTGGTCCTCATGGACCCGCAGGACGGCATGATCAACGAGGCGCTGGCGGCCATCGGCATCGACGGCCCCGACTGGCTCACCGACCCGGGCCTCGCGTTGTACTCGGTCGCCCTGGTGGACGTCTGGAAGGGCGTCGGCCTCGCCACGGTCATCTACATCGCCGGCATCGTGTCGATCCCGCGGGACTACTTCGAGGCGGCCGAGATGGACGGCGCCGGACCGTTCCAACGGTTCCGGCACATCATCCTGCCGCTGGCCCGCCCGGCCACGGTCACGGTGATCATCCTGTCGCTGATCGGCGGGCTGCGGTCGTTCGACCTCATCTGGGCGATGACCCGCGGTGGACCCGGCTTCAGCTCCGACGTCATCGCCTCGGTCATCTACAAGCAGTACCAGGCCGGCTTCTACGGCCTGTCGACCGCCGGCAACGTCGTCCTCTTCCTGGCGGTGTCGCTGATCATCGTGCCGCTGTTCTGGTGGCTGAACCGGAAGACGGTGGAGCTGTGAGGCACGCGTCGCGCTACTGGCTCGGCGGAGCGGCGCTGCTCGTCACCGCCGTGGTCTTCCTCGTCCCGTTCGCCTTCATCCTGCTGACCGCGTTCAAGGACCAGCAGCAGTCGTCGCGGCTGGACTTCTCCTGGCCGGCGTCGAACAACCTCGTCTCCAACGTCGTCGAGGTCGTGCAGGCGCGCGACTACATGCTGCTGACCGCCTTCTTCAACAGCACGGTCCTCACCGTCGCCAGCGTGGCCGGCATGGTGGTCCTCGGCGCGATGGTGGCCTACGTCCTCCAGCGCCGGCTCACCCGCTGGAACCGGGTGGTCGAGCTCCTGGTGCTCTCCGGGCTGATCATCCCGCCGGCGGTGGTGCCGACCATCTGGGTGCTGCAGGAGATCGGCCTGTTCCGCACGCTGCCGGGGCTGATCCTGGTGGAGATCGCCTACGGGCTCTCCTTCACCATCCTGCTGTTCCGGGCGTTCATCTCGACCATCCCGCGCGACCTCGACGAGGCGGCGGTCCTGGACGGCGCCGGCCCGCTGCGGGTGTTCTTCCAGGTCATCTTCCCGCTCCTGCGCTCGGTCGCGGTGACGGTGATCGTCGTGCAGTCGGTGTTCGTGTTCAACGACTTCGTCAACCCGCTGTACTTCCTGCCCGGTGACGAGAACGCCACCGTGCAGCTCACCCTGTTCAACTTCCAGAGCCAGTTCACGCAGCAGTACAACCTGCTGTTCACCGACATCCTGCTGATCACGATCCCGCCGCTGATCCTGTTCGTCTTCTTCAACCGGCGAATCGTCGAAGGCATGACCGCGGGCGCCGTCAAGGGCTGACCCCGCGGCCCCCGAACCGCTGCGCCGACGAGGCGCGGCTCGACGGCCGGCGTCGCTGCGCCGTGCCGTGAGCTCCTCACGCAGTCCCCGACTCCTCGAGAAAGGCCCCGCATGCCGACGACCGTCACCGTCTCCGCACCGCGCTTCGAGCACCACCGGGAGGCGCTGGGCATCGGGGAGGCGGAGCCGCGCCTGTCCTTCCGGGTGCAGGCCCCGGCCGACTGGCGGCAGCAGGCGTACGAGGTCGAGACGACGTCCGAGTCCGGCCGCTGGTCCAGCGGCCGGATCCCGGGCGCCGAAAGCGTCCTCGTCCCGTGGCCGGCCACGCCGCTCGCCTCCCGGGAACGGCGGCTCGTCCGCGTGCGGGTCTGGGGGGCGGAGCAGCAGCCCTCCGCGTGGGGTGAGGCCGCGTCCGTGGAGGCGGGCCTGCTCCACGCCGGCGACTGGGTGGCCGAGGCCGTCTCGCCGGCCTGGCCGGAGGACCGGGACGGTGACAACCCGCCACCCCTGCTGCGCACCACGTTCACCGTCCGCGGCGAGGTCGAGCGGGCCCGGCTGTACGTGACCGCGCACGGTCTCTACGAGGTCGAGCTGAACGGGAGCCGGGTGGGGGACGAGGCCCTGGCGCCCGGCTGGACCAGCTACGCGCACCGGCTGCGCTACGCCACCCACGACGTCACCGCGTCGCTCCTGCCGGGGGAGAACGCAGTGGGGGCGTGGCTGGCCGACGGCTGGTTCCGCGGGCGCTTCGGCATCCACGGAGGGACCCGCAACCTCTACGGGGACCACGTGGCGCTGCTGGCGCAGCTGGAGATCCGCTACACCGACGGCAGCACGCAGACCGTCGCCACCGGGCCCGGCTGGCGCGCCGCCCTCGGGCCGATCACCTCCTCCGGCCTGTACGAGGGTGAGCGGTACGACGCCCGCCAGGAGCTCGACGGCTGGTCCTGCCCCGGCTTCGACGACGCGGGCTGGTCGGGCGTGACGACGGTCGCGCGCGACCCGGCCACGCTGGTCGCCCCGCTCGGGCCACCGGTCCGCTGCACCGACGAGCTGCGGCCGGTGTCGATCACCCGGTCGCCGTCGGGCGCCACGATCGTCGACTTCGGCCAGAACATCGCCGGACGGCTGCGCATCCGGGTCTGCGGCGCCGCCGGCACGACCGTGCGGATCCGGCACGCGGAGGTCCTCCAGGACGGCGAGCTGTACACCCGGCCGCTGCGCACCGCCTCCGCCACCGACGAGTACACGCTGCGGGGCGAGGGGGTGGAGACGTGGGAGCCGCGGTTCACGTTCCACGGGTTCCGCTACGCGGAGATCACCGGCTGGCCCGGCGAACCGGGACCGGAGGACGTGGTCGCCCGCGTGCACCACACCGACATGGCCCGGACCGGTTGGTTCGAGTGCTCCGACCCGCTGATCAACCGGCTCCACGAGAACGTGGTCTGGAGCATGCGGGGCAACTTCGTCGACGTCCCGACCGACTGCCCCCAGCGCGACGAGCGGCTCGGCTGGACCGGTGACCTCCAGGTCTTCGCGCCCACCGCGACCTTCCTCTACGACTGCGCCGGCATGGTGAGCTCCTGGCTGCGCGACGTCGCCGCCGAGCAGTACCCGGACGGGACGGTCCCCTGGTACGTGCCCGAGGTGCCGGGCGGGGAGTGGACGCCGGCCAACCCGGGCGCCGTCTGGGGCGACGTGGCGGTGCTGACCCCGGCCGTGCTGTACGAGCGCTTCGGGGACACCGGCGTGCTGCGGGCGCAGTACGCCAGCGCCAAGGCGTGGGTGGACTGCGTGGCCGCCCGGGCCGGCGACGACGGGCTGTGGGACGAGGGCATGCAGCTGGGCGACTGGCTGGACCCGACTGCACCCCCGGAGGACCCCGCGGCGGCCCGGACCGACCGGTACCTGGTGGCCACCGCGTACCACGCCTGGTCTGCCCTCCACCTCAGCCGCATCGCGGGCCTCCTGGGCGAGTCGGAGGACGAGAAGCGTTACGGCGAGATGGCCGCGCGGGTGGCCACCGCCTTCGCCGCCGAGTACGTCACGCCCACCGGCCGCGTGGTCAGCGACGCCCAGACCGCCTACGCGCTGGCGCTCGTGTTCGACCTCCTCCCCTCGTCCGCGCAGCGGGAGCGGGCCGGGCGGCGGCTCGCCGAACTGGTGGCCGAGAGCGGCAACCGCATCGCCACCGGCTTCGCCGGCACGCCGCTGATCACCGACGCCCTCAGCTCCGTGGGCAGGGACGACGTCGCCTACGCCCTGCTGACCGAGCGCGGCTGCCCGTCGTGGCTGTACCCGGTGACCCAGGGCGCCACGACGATCTGGGAGCGCTGGGACAGCCTGCTGCCCGACGGGACGGTCAACCCGGGGGAGATGACCTCGTTCAACCACTACGCCCTCGGCGCCGTCGCGGACTGGCTGCACCGGGTGGTGGCGGGTCTCGCCCCGGAGGAGCCGGGCTACCGGCGGATCCTGGTCCGCCCCCGTCCCGGCGCCGGCCTGACCAGCGCCCGGGCCAGGCACGAGACGCCCTACGGCCCGGCCGAGGTGTCCTGGGAGCTCACCGGGGTGGACCTCGCCGTCCGCGTCGAGGTGCCGACCGGGGCGACGGCGACGGTGGACCTCCCGGGGCGTGAGCCGGAGCTGGTCGGCCCCGGCGTCCACACCTTCGCGGCCCGGGTGCCGTGAGCGGCCCGTCCCTCGAGGACCGGGTGCGCGCCCTGCTCGACGACTTCTCGCCGGCCGAGCGCACCGCCCTGGCGCCGGGGGACTGGACGCCGCTGACCGCGCGGGGCCTGCCGCACCCGCTCGACCGGCGGGCCGTCGTCGACGGGACCCACCGGCTGCGCGTGGCGGGGGACTCCGCCGACCCGGGGAGGCCGCTGGTCCTGGAGGTGCTGGGGGGTCGTCCGCGGTCGGTGCGACGCGGGCACGCCTGAGCCGGGGCGGCGTCCTCAGCCGAGGGTGCTCGCACGGGGGATGAGGACGGGCTCGAGCGTCACCGTGCGGCGCTCGTGCCCGTCCGGGACGTCCAGCTGGGCGAGCAGCAGTTCTGCCGCGACGCGGCCGAGCTCCTCGCCCGTCTGGTCCAGCGTGGTGATCGGGATGACGCTGCTCCAGGCCCAGCGGTTGTTGTCGTAGCCCACGACCGCGACGTCGTCCGGCACCTGCAGCCGGCCGTCCAGGAGCACGGCCTGGACGAAGCCCAGGGCCAGCAGGTCGGCCGCCGCGAAGACGCCGTCCGGACGGTCGGACGCCGGCCGGAAGAGGACCTCGGCCGCCACCGCGCGGCCGTCCTCGACCCGCACCTCCGGCGTCTCGATCCGCTCGACGGTGACCGCCTCGCCGGCCTCCCGGGCGGCCCGGGCCGCGCCCTCGAACCGGTCGCGCACCACGGGGAACTCCGTCGGTCCGGCGAAGAGCAGCCGCCGGCAGCCGCGGTCGATGAGGTGCCGGGCGGCGAGGTAGCCACCGTGCTCGTTGTCGGTGGTCACGGCGCAGACGTCGATGTCCGCGGCGGGATCGTTCAGCACGACGACGGGCACGCCGCGGTCCAGCAGGGGGCCGATCTGCCCGACGCTGCCCCAGTGCGGCGCCAGCAGGATCCCGGCGACCCGCTCCTCCTCGAACACGTCGAGGTAGGCCTGCTGCTTGCCGGCGTCGGACGCCGAGTTGGCGAGCAGCACGTTCATCCCGGCCCGGCCGGCCACCTCCTCGGCACCGCTGATCATGTCGAGGAAGTACGTGTTGCTCAGGTCCTGCACGACGAACCCGAGCGTGGAGCTGGTGCCGGCGCGCAGCGACCGCGCGGCGGCGTTGCGGACGAAGCCCAGCTCGGCGATGGCGGCCTCGACCCTGGCCCGGGTGTCCGGGGCCACCCGCGCCGGGTCGTTGAGGACGTTGGACACGGTGCCCAGGGAGACGCCCGCCGCCCGGGCCACGTCGACCATGCTCGGGGCCGACGAGCTCCGCTGCGGCGCGCCGTTGCGGACGAAGCCCAGCTCGGCGATGGCGGCCTCGACCCTCGCCCGGGTCTCCGGAGCCACCTTGCCCGGGTTGTTCAGGACGTTGGACACGGTGCCCACGGAGACACCCGCCACGCGGGCGACGTCCACCATCCTCGGGAACGGCCTCCGCACCTGGCTGACGTGCCCCTTCCGGTGTCCGCTCGGCTGTGACGCAGACGATAGACGCCGGGATCCCCGCCGGGCCCCGGGTGCGGACCACCGCTCCTCCCGAAGGGGGGCGGGCGGCGGGAGGCGTCGGCGGCCGCCGAGCTCATCGGTCCCCGGCTACCGGTCGGCGTCGTCCTCCGGGTCGAGCCGGCGCGGGTCGAGACGGCCGTCGAGCAGGTCGGCGGCCAGCTCGTCGGCGGTGCGGCCGTCGGCCCAGGCGCGGCCGCGGAGCAGCGCGAGGGCGTCCGGCGCCGGCAGCCGCAGGGCGAGGGTGAGCACGCCGACGGCCATCCACAGCCGCTCCCGCCGGAGCGCGTCCGCCGTCCGCAGCAGGACCGGACGGCGGGCGAGCGGGGCGAGCCGCCGGGACACGGACGCGGCGACCCGCTCGACCTCCTCCAGGTCGACGGCGACGGGCCCGACCGGGGCGGTGAAGTACAGGCTCAACCCGCCCCGGGCCCGGGTCGGACCGGGCAGCGGCACGGCCAGGGTGCTCCGCAGGGGCGTCCGGGTGACCAGCAGGTGGTGCAGCCCCGGCCAGCGACGGGCCAGCAGCCGCTCGGTGGCGGGCACGGGCGCGCCCGTCCGCAACGCCTCCGCGTCCGGCCCGCTCCCGGCGGTGAACTGCAGGCTCTCGGCCAGCGCGACGGCGGGACCGCTGGCGGCCAGCGGCGCCGGCACACCCGTGCCGGCGTGCACCGTCAGGCCGACGCCGTCGACGGGGAGCACGGCGGCCACGGCGCGGACGAGCCGCGCCGCGTCCGGGGGAGCCGGCGGTGCGCTGCCGCGGAGGCGGCGCAGGGGGTCCCGCCGGCTCATCGTCGTCCTCTCGTGGTCTCCGGTGCCGTCAAGCCTCGTACACCTCCCTCGGCCGCTCCTGCACGCCGGCTGTGAGAAGGCTGGACGCCGGCCTGGCCGGTCGGCGGTCGAGCAGCCGGCACGCCACGGCGACCAGGGCGAGCGCCAGGACGACGGACCAGGGGTGGTCGATGACCGCCTTCTCGGCGCCGGCGAGCGGGTTGGCGACGACGCCGAGGCGGTCGAGCGCCCAGCCGGTGGCGGCGGCCAGCGCCACGCAGGCGCCGACCACGCGCACGGCGGGGTAGGCGCGGGTGCGGGAGACCAGGTACAGCGACGGGAAGACCAGCGCGACGGTGAGCAGCTGGGCGAGTTCGACCCCCACGTTGAAGGCCAGCAGGGACAGCACCGAGGCGGAGCCCGCCAGCCCCAGGTCGGCGAGGATGCCGGCGAAGGCCAGCCCGTGCACGAGCCCGAAGCCGCCGGCGATCAGGACCTCGCCGCGGCGGGCGAGCGGCCGGATGGCGTGCACCGCCGCGACGCCGACCGACGCGGCGATGAGCACCTCGACCGGCGCGCTCGGCACCGACACCCATCCCAGCGCGGACGCGACGAGCGTCAGGGAGTGCCCCACGGTGAAGGCCGTGACGACGCCGAGGACCCGGCGCAGCGTGGGGAGCACGCCCTCGCGGCGTCGCCAGCGTCCGGCGACCGCGACCAGCGGTGCGACCAGCAGCAGGGTGAGCAGGAACAGCAGGTGGTCGGCGCCCTCGAGCACGTGGTGCAGGCCGTAGCCGATCATGTCGGCCAGGCCGGTGGAGGCGACGTCGCCGATGGCCAGGCTCCCGGTGGACGCGTCGAGGACGCCCGCGGTGGAGATGTCGCCGGCCGCGTCGGTCAGGACGACGACGGCCTCGTGCGTCTCGTCGGCCTCGATGACCGCGTCGTAGGCGAGCGTGAAGCTCGAGGGGTCGGCGCCGCCGGGGTCGAGGGTGACGTCGACGCTCAGGGACTCGATGCCCTCCACCGACTCCAGCACGACGTCCGACCACGTCTCGGACCACGTCGCGCCGTCGGCCCCCGTGGCCGCGAGGTGCGCGTCGAGGTAGGCGACGACCTCGTCGGCCCAGGAGGCGGTGTCGGCGGTGGTGTGGTCGGTGCCGAGCGCCTCGTCGAGCGTCTCGAGCGCGATGCTCACCGTCGCGTCCACCGAGTCCTCGTCGACCCGCACCGACAGCGTGCTGCTGTCGAGGCTGTGCGCGGCGGCGACCGACGGCGTGAGCAGGACGAGGCCGGCGGCGAGGGCGGCGCCGGCGGCGAGCGTGCGACCGCGGAACAGGCTGGGCATGGCGACCGAGCCTGCGGACGGTGGCTGTGAGCCACCCGGGAGCCGGCTGTGCAGACATCACGTTGCGCGACGGCTCGGTGTCACAGCGTTCCCACAGTCGACGGCCAGCAGCGCCATGGCGACGGCACGCAGCGTGGAGCCCGACCGACTTCCCCGACATCCGAGAGAAGCCAGAGATGAAGCTCCGCAAGACCCTCGCCGCCGTCGTCCTCGCCGCCGTCGTCCCCGTCGCCGCCGCCTGCGGCACGACCGCCGAGGCTGCCTCGACCACCAGCAGCACGAGCTCGACCACGACCGACACCGGCACCTCGCTCGACGCGGCCGCCCAGGACGGCGCCCGGGGCGGTGGCCCGGGCGGCGTCGACGTCTCCTCGGTGTCCACCGAGGAGGAGCTGGTCGCGCTGGTGCAGGAGGCCTACGGCGACGCGGGCCTGGGCCTGCACCGCGGCCACCAGCCCGTCGAGGACGTGCTCGACGAGGTCCTCACCATCAGCCACGACGAGCTGCACGTGCGCATGGACGCCGGGCAGAACCTCGCCGCCGTCGCCGAGGACATCGGCGTCGACCCGCAGGAGCTCGTCGACGCGCTGGTCGAGGCGTGGAGCCCGGCGATCGACAGCGTGCTCGCCGCGGGCGAGATCACGTCGGAGGAGGCCGAGCAGTACCGGGCGGCCCTGGAGGAGGCCTTCACGTTCCGGGTGAACTGGGACGGCGAGGAGGCGACGCCCACCTTCTCCGGGCTCGACGCCTGAGCCGCGGCGCGGCTACCGCGCCAGGCGGAGGGCCGGCGCGGCGGGGGCGGGACCGCCGGTCCCGCCGGCGCCTCCGCGGAGGAGCACCAGCGGGGGACGGGTGCCGGCCGGGAGCGGTTCGCCGAGCCGGTCGCGCAGCGACGCGTTCGCGTAGCCGGCGGGCAGCCGGTGGCACTCGTCGCGGGGCTGCGGCGGCGCCGTCGGCTCGGCGCGCTCCTGCCCGAGGTGGACGTAGGTGATGCGGTCCGCGGGGTCGTAGGTCCTCATCTCGTCCTCGCTCGTCCCGGAGGAGGTGCCGGCGGTGCTGTCCGGACACGCACAGCATCGACCTCGGGTACGACAGGAATCAGACCCCGATGCGGGGTCGCCGGGCACCCACACGTGGGGGTCCGGCGGCGCACCGCGGGGTACCGCTGCGGGGTGAACGGGCACGGTCGGGACGGCGACCGGGTGACGTCGACGCCGTGCCCGCCTAGCCTGCCGCGGTGACCGGCGCGCCGTGCCCGGCCGGTCGTCGCGCGTGCGCGGGAGCGGGCCGAGGAGGAGTGCGCAGGATGGTCCAGCACGAGGACGTGCCCGCCGGGGCGCTGCTGGAGGTCGCCCAGCGCATCGCCGACCACCTGCTGGAGGTGCAGCGCCGGGTCAACGAGCGGGTGGACGCCCTCCAGGCGGAGCTGCTGCCGCAGGTGCGGCAGCGGCTGGGCCCCGTCGGCGCCGACCCCGAGGCCGACGACGTCGACCTGACCGGCCTGGTGAACACCCGCATCGCGGGGCTGAGCATCGTCGTCACCCCGGAGGCGGTGGCGACCGTGCTGCCGCTCTCGCCCGCGTCGGCCGCGACCACGCGGGCCGGGCGCCGTGCCGTGACCGACATCCTCGGCGGGACCGACGGCCGGCTCGCCGTCATCGCCGGCCCGTGCTCGATCCACGACCCGGTCGCCGCGCTCGAGTACGCCGACTTCCTGCGGCGCATGCGCGACAGGCACGCCGACGACCTCGAGATCCTGATGCGCACCTACACCGAGAAGCCGCGGACCGAGGTGGACTGGAA
Source organism: Geodermatophilus sp. SYSU D00815 (assembly GCF_054050035.1). NCBI lineage: Bacteria > Bacillati > Actinomycetota > Actinomycetes > Geodermatophilales > Geodermatophilaceae > Geodermatophilus > Geodermatophilus sp. SYSU D00815. The sequence continues at coordinate 10,037 of NZ_JBJGYO010000019.1, forward strand.
GGGCTTCGCGTACGACCCCTACCTCGACGGCTCCAACCGGATCAGCGTGGGGCTGATCGCCACCCGGATGCTCATGGGCCGGATCACGGCGACGGGCGTACCGGTGGCCGCGGAGCCGCTCAACGCCCTGACCCCGCAGTACGTCAACGGCCTGGTCACCTACAACGGCGTGGGGGCGCGCAACGTCACCGACCAGACCGCCCGGGAACGGGTCTCCGGGTTCTCCGCCGTCGTCGGGTTCAAGAACTCGCCCGAGGGCAGCATCGAGGCCGCCGTCCAGGCCGTCGTCACCGCGCGCGCCCCGCACGAGTTCCTGGGCGTCGACCGCCACGGCATGTCGGCCCAGCTGTCCACGACCGGCAACGAGACCGGGCACGTGATCCTGCGCGGCGACAAGCACGGGCCGAACTACTCCGCCGCGCACATCGCCGACACCCGCGACCGGCTCCGCGCCCGCGGGCTGCCGGAGGTCGTCGTGGTGGACGCCTCGCACGGCAACAGCCAGAAGGACCACCTGCGCCAGATCGACGTCGTCGGCGACCTGGCCGACCAGGTGGCCGGGGGTGAGACGGCGATCCGCGGCGTGATGCTCGAGAGCAACCTCCGCGCGGGCCGGCAGGACCTCGACCAGCGGCGGCCCGAGGCCCTGGAGCACGGCGTGAGCGTCACCGACGCCTGCGTCGACCTGGCCACGACCGAGCGGCTGCTCGACGAGCTGGCGGCCGCGGCCCGGGCTCGGCGCAGCCGTTCGGCCGCCGGCGACGCCGTCGCCCCCGGCCGCGGGTGAGCGGTGACCGGGCGGGCGATCCGGGGCAGGATCGGTCCCCGACCTCCGCGGAGGGGACCGACCATGCACGGGCTGCCGTGACGCCCCCCGTCTCGCGCCGCGAGATCCGCTCGGCCCGCTTCCCCCAGGGGTTGCCGGACCGCTGCGACGACACCGTCGTCGAGGCGTTCGACGACGGCTGGCTGCTGCTCGAGCGGACCGAGTCCGGTTACCGGATCCTCGGCGTGGCGGAGGACTACCGGGCCGCCCGGGCGTGGCTGGTGGCGCCCGAGGAGGGAGCCGGGTCCTGACCCGCGGACGCCCCGAGGGCCCGCCACCCGGGGGGAGGTGGCGGGCCCTCGGTCGTCCGGTCACCCCGCGAGGGGGTGCTCCGGCCGGTCGGTGCGGGTCACGGTGCCACGGGGGTCACCGTGACCGGAGCGGACGACGGTCCGGTGCCGGCGCTGTTCACCGCCCGGACCCGGACGGTGTACCGGGTGCCGTTGAGCAGGTCGGTCACCGTCGCTTGGAGGGTGTCCGGGTTGGCCGTGGCCCGGAACACGGTGCCGGCCGGGTCGACCGCGGTCACCAGGTAGCGGATCAGCGGCGACGAGCCGGTGCTGGCCGGCGCCGTCCACGTGACCGACACCTGCCCGTCCCCAGGGGTGGCCTGCACGCCCGTGGGGGCGCCGGGGAGAGCGGCCGGGTCCGGCGTGGTGGTGCCGCCGCCGGACGGGCTGCCGGCGCCGCCGACGACGGTGACCGGGAGGGTGGCCGCGGTGCCGGCGGCGTCCTTGACCGTCACGGTCGCCGGCGGGGCGAGGCTGGGGATGGCCAGGGGGGCCGCCGAGGTCAGCTTGACCGCGGCGCCGTTGGCGTCCTTGAAGCCGACGACCTCGAGCGGGTAGGTCGCCGGGGCGATGGCCGTGGCGGCGACCGTGAGGTTCGTGCCGTCGTAGGTCGCCTGGTTCACCGTGATGCCGCTGATCTTGTAGGTCTTGGTGCTGACCGGGACGTCACCGAGGTTGCGCACGGTCACCTCGGTGGGCAGGGCCGCGCCGGCCTGCAGCGGGATGCGGGCGTAGAGCCGGTCGCTGCGGGGGTCCTTGACCATCGCGGTGGTGGCGAAGCGCCCGTCCTGCCCGACGACCTCGAGCTGGCTGCCCTTGCTGGTGGCGAACACGTCGAGGAAGCCACCGGTGACGCTGGCCCGGTCGACGGTCAGGCCGGTGTTGGTGGCGATCTTGCCGGAGATGCTGAACAGGTCGGTGGTGCCCTCCTGCAGGGTGCCCTGCCAGGCGGTGAACCGGTTGAAGGCGAACGGGCTGCCGGTGACCTGGTGCGGCACGTTCGGGTCACCGACGTAGCCGGCCGGCGGGTTGGGGAGGACGCCGGGCCGCCAGCGCAGGAACGGGCCGAAGTTGCCGGCGAGCGGGGTGTCGAAGTTGTTCAGGGCCGGCGAGATGTCCTGGACGAACCGTCCCTCGCCGTCCGCGTCGGTGTCGACGGTCAGCTCGCCGAACGGGTGCTTGAACCGGTAGGTCGTGCCGGGGGCGGCGTCCTCCACGTCCACCCGGACGCGGGCGAACACGGTCTGGTCGCCCGGCTTGACCTCCTCGTTGAGCCAGGCGCCCTCGAGGCCGAGGACGAGCTGCGCCGTGCCCCCGCCGCGCAGGGCGACCTCGGCCTCGACCAGCTGGTAGAAGAACTCGGCCGGCCAGTTGCTCGGGAAGGCGACCGGCGCCGAGGGGTTGGGGACCTCGTCCACCGGGATGCCGCACAGCGCGTTCAGGTGGTCGGTGCAGGGCTCGAGCCGCAGACCGTTCTTGTCCTCGTACCAGGCCGGGAACCCGTTCGCGGGGTTGACCGGTCCGGTCTGCGCCAGCCCGCCGGGGTTGGTGACGGTGATCTCCGTCGCGGCGTTCGACGACGTCATGAACGTCAGCGGCAGCAGCGCCGCGGCCACGAGCGGCACCACCAGCCGGCGGTACCGCAGGGAGCCGGAACCCCGGCGTCGGGCGGAAAGCTTCATCGGATGTCTCCCCGTTGCACGTGGTCGAATTCCGGTACCGGGCGGGTGCCGGGTGGTGGTGCCAGCCTCGTGAGGAGGCGGTGGCGCGGGCAGCCGCGAGTGAGGGGGGCCGCACCGCCCAATCTGCGGGGTCTGCGAGCTAGCCGAGGACGCCGGTGAACCACAGCGCCCAGGCGAGGCCGCCCAGGACGAGCAGTCCGTCGACCGTGCGCCGCCGCCACCGGGCCGGCTGGAGGGCGGCCAGCGCGGCGATCAGCAGGACCTCGGCGGCGACGGTCACCGGGCCCAGGACCCCCGGTGCGTGTCGCGCGGTGGTCGTCGCCTCGCCCGCCATGGGCGTCGGCGTGGCGGACCGGTTCGCGACGCCGTCCGAGAGGTCGACGCCGGTCACGGGGTCGAAGCCGGGGTCGTGCGTCGAGGCGCCGTGCCCGTCGTGCGCGGCGTCGTGCACGGCGAAGGCGTCGAGCAGGCTCGTCGTGTGGGCCACGACGTAGAGGCCGATCAGCGCCACGGTGCCCAGCAGGGCCAGGCTGACGAGCCGCCGGTCGGGCCGGAGGCCCGTCCAGCTGGTCATCAGCAGCCAGCACGCCAGGCCCACCTGGGCGAACGCCGTGAGCAGGAAGAACCCGACGGCCAGCTCCCCGGCCTCGAGGTGGTCGACCGCGACGGCGATGTGCAGTCCGCCGGCCGCCGCGGCCCCGAGCGCGCCGAGCCGCAGCCAGGCGCGCAGCGCCCGGCCGGAGCCGTCCTCGGCCACCGGGGTGGCCGGGGCGGCCTCGGGGACGGTCACCGGCGCGCTCACGGGGTGCCGCCGGTCGTGGTGCCGCCGGTCGTGGTCGTCGTGCCGGTCGTGGTGCCGCCGGTCGTGGTCGTCGTGCCGGTCGTGCTCTCGGGGGCCGGCGGGGCGGCCGTCTCACCCGTGGAGGTCTGGACCGTGGACGTCGACCCCGTGCTCTCCCCCGCCGGCTGGGTCGCGGGCGGCGTGGGCCGGATGTTCGCCGGCAGGTTGTTCAGGTCCAGCGCCGGCGCGGGCAGCGCCTGCGGCGGCGCACTGTTGATCGAGTCGCAGTCGACGTCGTGATGTCCCACCTGGTACTGGAACATCATGTCGTGGTCCTCGTGCGAGAGGTTGTGGCAGTGGATCATGTACCGCCCGTCCTCGTGCTCGAACTTCATGAGGAGGCGGACCGTCTCCTCCTCGCCGACGTAGACGACGTCCTTCGGGCCGCGCTCCTCCGGCCGCGGCGGCTGGCCGTTGCGGCTCAGCACGCGGAAGTCGACGAGGTGGACGTGCAGCGGGTGGAACCACCCACTCGACTCGTTGGTCACGTCCCAGATCTCGATCGCGTCGCGAGCCGGGTTGCCGAAGGTGTACTCGTAGTTCGACTTGACGACGTCGTCCCACGTGAGGTCGTTGATCTTCCACAGGCCGTTGCTGCGGTGCAGCCGCATCTGGCGGACCGCGGACCGGTCGGCCGCCTTGAGGGTCATCACCGGGTGGGCGCCGCCGAGGCTGTTCGGCGCCTGGTTGCCCTCGAAGCTGGTGACGCCGCTGAGCACCTCGAACTGCATGACCTTGCCGGTGTGGTCGAAGTCGCGAGCGTTCGGGACGCCGTCGTTGAGCAGCTGGACCTTCTGGCCCTTGAGGTCCTTGAAGTCGACGATGATCTCGTACCGCTCGGCCATGCCGATCGTGAAGCTGGTGACCTCCTGCGAGTACTGCATGAACCCGCCGTCGGTCGCGATGATCTTGAACGGCATGTTGTTGCTCATGCGGAGCCTGAAGCCCCGCGCGAGGGTGCCGTTGAGGATCCGGAACCGGTACTTGCGCGGCTCGACCTTCATGTTCGGCCAGGGCACCCCGTTGACCAGGATCACGTCGCCGTAGACCCCTGACTCGCCGTCGTCGTCCCACAGGAGCTGGCCCTGGGCGCTGAAGATGGCGTCGCTGAGGATCAGCGGGACCTCGTACTGCGCGCGGTGGTAGGTCGGCAGCGCCGGGTTGAACCGCGGGATCTGGAGCGCCTTCTCGAGCTCGGTGTCGACGACGTGGTACTGCGCGGCCAGCCCCATGTAGACGTTCTGGGCCGTGTGGTGGACGCCGTGGTCGTGGTACCAGAGCGTCCGCGGGCTGCAGTTGTTCGGGTACTGGTAGTGCTTCCACTCGCCCGGGTTGGTCAGGTCGCCGGCGTAGCCGTCGTACTGGGGCTTGGACGGCGAGCCGTGCAGGTGCAGGGAGGTCCAGGGCACGTAGCCGAGCGTGGGGTGGCGCGGCGGCAACTCGTTGGCGACCTGCATGACGGTCCGGCGAGGGATCTTCTTGCCGGGGTTGTCGGGGTCGGGCTGCAGGTAGGTGCGGATCGTCGGGCCCGGCACGGAGCGGATCACCGAGCCGTCCGGCATGTGGCCGGCGTAGCACCACAGCTTCGTCCAGAAGCCCGGGACGATCTGGGCCTGGACGTTGGTCTCCGTGACCTTGTAGTAGTCGGTGCCGAGGTACGCACCGCCGCGGATCGGCTCGCCGGGGTAGTGGGCGCTCCCGGGCTGCGGCACGTAGTCGTCGGGGACGTACCCGTAGACGTCGCTGCGCACGTTGTCGCTCACGACGGGCTGCAGCACGGGCGGCGCCTTGAACTGCTGCGTGAAAGGCGTCGGCATCTGGCTCGGCGACAATTGCGACGCGGTCGCCGCCGAGAGGACCGATTGGAAGGGGATGGCCATTGCGGCCGTGCCCGCAGCCGACAGCTTCAAGACGTCCCGTCGGTTGAGGCTGGGCGATTCCATCACTGCGCTCCCTCGAGCTGATCCCCGTGCTAAGTCCAGGTAAAGGGTGCTGGTGGAACCCCAGGTGTCACAGCCGACGCAAGGGGGGAGGGGGGACCCGAAAATTGGGGGGCAACCCGGACGCCGGGGCATCAGACCTCACTGTGGGCGACCGACCGCTGCCGTTGCGTCCTCGACCGGCTCTCGGACCTGCATTGCTGCACCCGGCGGTACTGGTCGCACCGGAGTCGTGAACGAAGCACGCGCGCGATCAGGCGCATTCCCCGAAATGGGGAAAAGGCGTGGCGGAAAGGAGTTCGCCGGCATTCGGCCGGGAGCGGCCCGCCATTCCGGGGTCCGACGACGGCCCGCCGCGGGGAGCTCTGGAACGGCCCCGCGCGCCGCGGTCAGGCGTCGCGGTTGTCGCGGACGACGGTGTCCGACGCGTTGTCGGTGATCTTCTGGGCGGCGGTCAGGCCGGTGAGGTCGTTGCCCTCGACCACCACGGCGGTGCACCCCGCCGCCACCCGGACCGCGCGGGCGGTCGTCGCCCCGGCGGCCTGCCGGAAGGTGGAGCCGGCCACGCGGGCCCCCGCCGCGCCGACCAGGTCGACGCCCCAGATCCCGTTCCCGATGTCGGTGAACGAGCAGTCCTCCACGGCCAGCGCCGTCACGGGCGCCGTCGGGCCGGCCACGAGCAGCCGCTTGCCGCGGGTCCCCGCGAAGGAGGAGCCCAGCATGCGCACGCGGTCGGCCTGCTCGACGACGGCGACGACGTCGGCGCTGCCCGAGGGGGCGGCGAACGTGCAGCCGTCGAAGGTGATCCCGCTGACGTTCGGTCCCCCGATGCGCAGGACGCCGTTGACCGGCCGGGTGATGTTCGTCCGGGTGAACGTCACGTCGCGGACGGAACCCCCGGCGGCGGGGTCGGTCTGGATGCGGATCTCCTGCGTGCCGGCGTCCGCGCTGCGCGCCATGTCGACCGAGCAGTCGGTGAACGCCAACCTCTGGATGGTGCCGCTGCTGTGCGTGTTCTTGACGACGATGCCCCGGTCGGTGCCGGCCCCGCGGCAGTTGCTGAAGGAGCAGTCGGTGACCGAGGCGCGCATGCCGCCCTCCCCGCCGGTCCACTCCAGCAGGGCGACCAGGAACCGGCTGACCGTGCTGACGCCCGTGCAGCCGACGAACCGGCCGCGCGTGATGCTCATGTCGCGCAGCAGCGCGTCCGGGGCGCCGATCGGCACGAACTGGAAGCAGTCGTCGCCGGACTGGACGTCGCAGGAGGTGGCGAGGAAGTCGGCGCCCCCGATCACCCGGATGCCGCCCGTGCCGGTGGCCACCGCGCTGTTCCGGACGCGCACCCGGTCCACCCGGCCCCGGTCGCCGGCGTACATCACGGCCTGCCCGCCGGCGTAGGTGTCGATGGTGAGGTCCTGCAGCACGACGTCGTGGCCGTGGAGCGCCACGATCACCCCGGTGCGGCTGTGGTCCCGCGCCCCGATGGTGCCCGGGCCGGTGATGCGGACGCCGTCGGACCGCACGGCGAAGTCCCGGTTGCGGAGGAACGCGTTGGCGAGGCCGGGGGTCGTCGCCCAGTCCTTGAGCAGGCGCGCGCCGCTGGCGAGCTGCAGCTGCGCGCGGGCGGGCAGGAGCAGGCTGCGCGTGCAGCGGTAGGTACCGGCGGGCAGCACGCCCACGGCGGCCTGCCGCGCCGTCGCGTCGACGAGCCGCTGCACCGCGGCCGTGTCGTCGGTGGTCCCGTTCCCGGTGGCCCCGAAGTCCCTGGCGTTCAGCGTCACGGCGGCCGCGGGCGTCGCGGTGGCCAGCCAGCCGAGCGCCGGGACGGCGGTCAGCCCCGCGACGCCGGCCACGGCGAGGGCGGTGCGGCGGCTGACCGGCGGGCGGGGGTCGGTGTGCGATCGCTCGTCCACGGGGGGCCTCGATCCCGAGGCGCACAGGCGTGCGCGGTCCGCGAGGCCCGCCCCCCGACGACCCCCGACGGCGGCCTCGGACGACCGCCGCGCGGGTCAGGATGAACCCGTCCCGGGTCCGTCGCCAGTGGTGGGACGACGGACCCGGCGGTACCGGTTCGCGGCGGCGGGATCAGGCGCCGCTGTTGCCGCTCACGGCCGTGTCGGCGGCCCGGTCGGCGACCGGCTGGGCGTGGGCGATGCCGGTGAAGTCGTTGCCCTCGACCACCACGCCGCTGGCCTCCGGCGAGATCCGCAGCGCGCGGGCGGTGGTCGTCCCGGCGGCCGCCTGGAAGGTGGAGCCGGTCACCCGGGCGCCGGTGGCCTTGAGCACGTCGACGCCGAACGCGCCGTCGGCGATGCCGGTGAACCGGCAGTCCTCCACTGCCAGCGCCGTCACCGGGGTCGCGGGCCCGGCCACGAGCATCCGCTTGCCCGGCGCGCCCACGAAGGTGCACCCGCGGAAGTGCGGCCGGTCGGTGCCGTCGACGACGACGGTGAGCGGTGCCGCGCCCGACGGCGCCGTGAACGTGCAGCCGTCGAAGGTCAGGCCGCTGACGTTCGGGCCGCCGACCCGCAGGGTGCTGTTCACGGCCCGCTTGACGTCGGTGCGGGTGAACGTCACGCCGCGGATCGCCCCCTGCGACGCCGGGTCGGTCTGCACCCGGATCTCCTGGGTGGAGGCGTCGGCGGCGCCGGACATGTCCACCGTGCAGTCGGTGAACGCCAGCCGCTCGATGGCGCCCTTGCTGTGCGTGTTCTTCACGACGATGCCGCGGTTGACCGCCGAGCCGTGGCAGCTGACGAACGAGCAGTCGACCACCGAGGCGTCCATGTCCGTCGTCCCGGGCTCCCCGCCGGTGAACTCCAGCAGCGCGACCATGAACCGGCTCACCGAGCTGGCGCCGGTGCACCCCTCGAAGCGGCCCCCGGTGATCGTCTGGTTGTAGAGGGTCGGCTCCGCCTCGGGGTTGCCGATCGGCACGAACTGGAAGCAGTCGTCGCCGGACTCGACGTGGCAGTCGGTGCCCAGGAAGTCGGCGCCGCCGATCACCCGGATGCCGCCGGTGCCGGTCTCGACGGCGCTGTTGCGCACCGTGACCCCGTGGACGCGGCCGCGGTCGCCGCCGTACATGACCGCCTGGCCGCCGGCGTAGGTGTCGACGGTGATGTCGCGGATCTCCGCGTCGTCGCCGTAGAGGGCGAGCACCACGCCGGTCCGGCTGTGGTCGCGGGCGCCGATGCTGCCCGAGCCGGTGATCCGCACGCGGTCGGCCTTCTCCGCGAAGTCGGCGTTGCGCAGGAAGGCGTCGATCATCCCCGGCGGCGCCGCCCAGTCCTTGACCAGGCGGGCGCGCCGGTCGAGGTGCAGCTGCACGCCCGACCGCAGCAGCAGGCCGCTGGTGCACCGGTAGGTGCCGGCGGGCACGAACGCGACGAGGCCGCGCCGCGCCGAGGCGTCCAGCAGCCGCTGCACGGCCCGGGTGTCGTCGGTGGTGCCGTTGCCGCGCGCGCCGAAGTCGCGGCGCAGGTCGAGCACCTCGTCGTCGTCCCCGGCCGGGCGCAGGCCCGGGTGCGTACCCGGTCCCGAGGTGCCGAGGACGGGCACGCTCGCCAGCCCGGCCAGGCCCAGGAGCAGGGCGTTGCGGCGGCTCAGCCGGGGGACCGTCGGCTGCTGGTCCATGTCTCTCCCCGTGTGCTCAGGTCGTGGGGTCGGTCGGGGGGTCAGCGGCTGGTCGCCGTCCGCAGCGCCGTGTTGAAGACCTGCCGCTGCACGGCAGCCACGGTGCGGACGAGGATCACGAGATCCCGCCAGAGCGACCAGTGCTCGATGTAGGAGTTGTCGAAGCGGGCGCGCTCCTCGATGGAGGTGTCGCCGCGCAGGCCGTGGACCTGCGCCCACCCCGTGAGGCCCACGGCCAGCCGGTGCCGGTCGCGGTAGCCGTCGACCGAGGCGGCGAACTGGGCGGCGTACCGGCACTCCTCGGGCCGGGGGCCGACCAGGGACATGTCACCGCGCAGGATGTTCCACAGCTGCGGCAGCTCGTCGAGGCTGGTGCGGCGCAGCAGGTTCCCGATCCGGGTCTGCCGCTGCTCGACGTCGATCTGGCGCGCGTGCATGGTGCTGCGGGTCGAGCGCGGGGCCGCGTTCCCGGCCGTCGACGCGGCGGGGGCGGCCACCCGGAGCGTGCGGAACTTCAGCATCTGGATCTCGGCGCCGTCGCGCCCCGTGCGCGGCTGCCGGAAGAGCACCGGGCCGGGGCCGCTGACGCGCACCGCGCAGGCGACCAGGGCCATGACCGGCGCCAGCAGGGTGAGCGCCACGCCGGCCACCGTCACGTCGAGGAGCCGCTTGACCCGCCAGGCGCCGCGGCGCAGCGCGGCCCGGCGCACCCGGTGCAGCGGGATGCCCCACAGGTCCTCCACGTCGGGACCACCGGGCGTGAGGCCGACGTCGAAGAACCGGGGGACGAGGTAGACCTCGACGTCGCGCTGCGCGGCGCTGCGGACGAGGCCGACGAGCTCGGCCTCGCGGGTCGGCCCGTAGGCGACGATCACCGTGCGGACGCCGTAGGTGTCGAGGACCAGGTCCAGGTCGTCCAGCCCGCCCAGCGGCTCGCGCTCGTCGAGGGGGCTGCCGTCGGTGAGGAAGCCGACGCCGCGCAGACCGAACTCGGGGTGGTCCTGCAGGGTGGCGAGCAGGTCCATGCCCAGCCGGCCGCCGCCGACGACGAGGGTGGCCTCGCCGACCAGCCGGTGCCGCCGCGCGCTGCGGAGCGCGGCGTAGCCGACCGCGCGGCCGGCCACGAAGCAGGGCACCGCCCACAGCGCGTGCACGGCGAGCGAGAGGTCGCCGCCGGCCAGCGACGCGAACGGGGCGACGAGGAGCAGCGCGAGCGCCAGCCGGGGCAGGTGCCGGGGCGCCTCGTCCAGCGCGCTGGGGGTGATCCGCGGGCGGTAGGCCCCGGTGACGGCCAGCACGAGGACCGCGGTGACGACGAGCGCGGCGCCGGTGGCCGCGGGACCGGTCGTCCAGGTCATCGGCAGGGCCAGGGCGACGGCGTCGAGGGCCAGCAGCCCGGCGCGGACCAGCGCCCCGTGACCCGAGGGCTCGCGCTCCGGCAGGAACAGGTCGGTGGCGTCGGCCGGGTGGGGCGCGGGCGACCACGTCTCGCCGATGGCCACCCCGGGCAGCAGGGCGGGAGCCGGACGCCGGCTCTGCGCCTCGTCCCGGTACGACACCTCGGTCATCGCCACCTGCCCTCCTTCTACGGGACACCAGGGTCAGGTCCGACCCCCCTCTCCCGGCACTCCCGGGCGTGGGAGGCACCCACCCCCCGAACCAGGGGGTGCGGCGGGGAACGCGTCGGCCCGGCGGGGATCGGTAGCATCCGCCCGTGGCCGACGCCCCGGACTTCCTGGTCATCGGGGCGGCACGGTCGGGGACGACGGCGCTGACCTCGTTCCTCGGGGAGCACCCGGACGTCTTCGTGTCCACGCCCAAGGAGCCGCACTTCCTCGCCTTCGCCGGCACCGCGCCGCGGTTCACCGGCCTCGGCGACGACGACCTGGTCAACCGCGGCGCGGTGCGCGACGAGCAGACCTGGCGCGGGCTGTTCCGGGGCCGCACCGAGCGGCGGCGCGGCGAGGGGTCGGTGACCACGCTGGCCTACCCCGAGGCGTCGGTCCCCGCCATCGGGCGGTACTGCGCGCCGGGCTGCCGGCTGGTGGTCATGCTGCGCGACCCGGTCGACCGCGCGTTCTCCAGCTGGCTCTACCTGCGCTCGCGCGGCTACGACGCCGGCTCGTTCGAGGAGTGCCTGGCGGCCGAGGAGGAGCGCACCCGCGACGGGTGGAGCCACATGTGGCAGCTGGCCCGGCTGAGCCGGTACGCCGAGCAGCTGGCGCCGTTCGCCGCCGCCTTCGGCGACCGCCTGCTGGTGGTGGTGCAGGAGGAGTTCACCGCCGACCCGACCGGGCAGCTGCGGCGCGTGCTGGAGTTCCTCGACGTCGACCCCGACGTCGACATCGACCCGTCGCGGCAGGTCAACGCGTCGGGGCTGCCCCGCAGCCGGGCGGTGACCTCCGCGCTGAACACCCTGCGGCGCTCGCCGGCGCTGCGCCGGCTGGTCACCACGGCGGTGCCGCAGCGGCACCGGGAGCGGATCCGCTCGGCGAACCTCGACCGGACCGCGGTCGACCCGGCGACCCGCGCCCGGCTGGCCGCGGCCCTCGCCGACGACGTGCGGGACCTGCAGGAGCTGCTCGGGCGCCGGATCCCGGCCTGGCCGACGGCGCGGGCGGCGGAGGGCGGGGCGTGAGCGACCGGGTCCGGGTGCTGCAGCTGACCGGCATCACCGTCGGCGGCTCCGCCGAGCACCTGCTGCAGCTGGCCACCCTGCTCCCGCCGGACCGGTTCGAGACGACGATCGCGCTCTCCGGCGGCGGCCCGCTTGACGACGCCATCCGCGCCAGCGGGCTGCCCGTGGTCGACTACGCCCCGTCGCACGGGGCGGGCCACTTCAAGCAGGCGACGCCGGACGGTCCGGTCGAGCTGCTCCGCCAGTTCCTGCGGATCCGCTCCCACATCCGCCGGCACCGCTACGACGTCGTGCACACCCACACCTCGGTGGCCGGGGCGATGGGCCGGGTGGCGGCCTGGTCGGCCGGGACGCCGGTGCGGGTGCACATGCTGCACGCCTACGCCGGTCACGCCGGGGTGCCGCAGCCCAGGCGCTCGCTGTTCCGGCTGGTCGAGCGGGCGCTGGGGCTGTTCACCACGCACTACGTGGCCGGCTCGCGGTTCATCCGCGACGTCGGCGTGCGGCACCGGATGTTCCGGCCCGAGCAGGTCACGGTCATCCCGTACTCCAGCCGCATGACCGTCGGCGACGCCGACGACGCCGCCCGCGCCCGCCTGCGCGCCGGCCTGGGGCTGCCCGCCGACGCGCCGCTGGTCGCGCTGGTGGGCCGGATCGAGGACCAGAAGGGCGTCGACCTGCTGGTGCGCGCGGTCCCGGCCGTGCTCGCGCAGGTGCCGCGGGCCCACGTCCTGGTGGTCGGCGACGGCACCCGCCGGACGCAGGCCGAGGCCCTGGCCGCCGAGCTGGGCGTGTCCGGCTCGGTGCACTTCACCGGCTGGCGGCACGACCTCGCCGACGTCATGCGGGCCATCGACGTGCTGGCCCTGCCCTCGCGGTGGGAGGCGTTCGGCATCGTCAACCTGGAGGCGATGGCGGCGGCCAAGCCCGTGGTCGGGTTCGCCGTCGAGGGCATCCCGGAGGTCGTCGTCCACGGCGAGACGGGGCTGCTCTCACCGGCGGGCGCCGTCGACGACCTGGCCCGCGACCTCGTCCGCGTGCTGAGCGACCCGGCGCTGGCCGCCCGGCTCGGCGCGGCGGGGCGGCGCCGGTTCGTCGAGCACTTCACGCCCGAGCGCATGGCGCAGGCGCACGTGGAGCTCTACGAGCGGCTGCTCAGCCGGCGTCGAGGACGCCGCGGACGAGCCGGCTGAAGGTGCGGCCGAGGTCCTCGACCCGGTAGTGCGCCCGGACCAGCGCCGCCCCGGCGGCGCCCATGGCCGCGCGGTCGGCCGGGGTCAGCGCGGCCAGCTCGGCGATCCGCTGCCGCACCGACGCCGGGTCGCCGGTGCGGGCGAGCAGCCCGTCGCGGCCCTCCTCGAACACCGGCGGCCGGCCCGAGCAGTCGGTGAAGACGGTCGGGCAGCCGGCCGCCATGGCCTCCATGACCGCGAGCGGCAGCGCGGGGCCCTCCCAGCGGGCGGTGTGCACGTAGCCGTCGGCCGCGGCCAGCAGCCGCGGCACGTCGTCGCGCCAGCCGAGGAAGGTCACCCGGTCCGCCAGGCCGAGGGCGCGGACCTGCCGGTGCAGGCCGGCCGCGTAGTCCGCCGTCCGCCGGGCGGCGACCGAGTCACCGGCCGAGCCGACCAGCGCCACGTGCACCGGCGCGTCGAGGCCGGCCAGCGCCTCGAGCAGCACGTCCTGGCCCTTCTGCGGGTCGAGCCGGCCGACGTTGAGCAGCAGGAGGTCGTCCGGGCCGACCCCCGTCGCCGCCCGCAGCCTTGCCCGCTCCGCGCCGGTGAGCTCCACCGGCGGCGCCACGGAGATGCCGTTGGGCAGCACGACGGTGCGCTCGGCGGGCACGCCGAAGGCGGTCATCTCGTCGCGCACGACCGTCGAGGTGCAGACCGCCAGCGTGGTGGCGCGGGCGACGACGGTGCGGTAGCTGCGCCGCTTCAGCGCGGCCAGCGGGCGCGGGCCCCAGAAGTGGTGCTGGTTCTGCACCATCAGCACGCCCGGCACGCCGGCGCGGGCGGCGGCGAGCAGGGCCGGGACGCGGTCGCGCTGGTTGACGCCGATGACGCAGCGGGCGGCGTCGTGGCGCACCCGCGCGGCGAGGGCCGGGACCAGCCGCGGGTCCCAGGGCCGCTCCAGCCGGGGTTCCAGCACGGTCGTGACGCCCACGTCGGCGAGGTCGGGCAGGATGCTCGGCCCGGTCCGCGGGACGGGCCCGTGCACGAGGGTCAGGTCGAAGCCGTCGGCGCGCAGCGCCCGCCCGAACTCCAGCGCCATCTTCGCCGCACCGGTGCGGTCCGGCAGGCGCAGGGTCATGACCAGTCGGGTCATCCGCGGCTTCCGGCCCGGCGCTCGGGGGCCCGCCACGCGGCGACGTCGAGACCGGTGACCTGCTCGAGCACGTCCAGGTCGGGGCCGAAGGTCTCGAGCAGCGCCCGCCGCGTCTCGGGCCGGTAGCTGGTCCGCACCACGTTGCGGGCGACGATCTGCCGCCGCAGCCGCCGGCGCAGCGCCGTCGGGACGACGGGGGAGAGCAGCTTCTTCAGCGGGTGGTGGGTGCTCACCACGCGGCCGAGGAACCGGCTGCGGGGCTCGCCGGAGCGGTGCGGGTCGGGGTCGACGGTGCGCCGGACGGGCGGCACCCCGAGGTGGGCGTAGACCCGGGCGAGGACGGCGTCGGGGTCGGCGGTGAGGTCCTCGTGCCGCAGCAGCAGCAGCTGCTCGCGGGGGAAGACCTCGAGCACGTGCCGCAGCTGCTCGCCGTACCGGCTCATGCCGGTGTAGTGCCAGATGTGGTGCCACCCCTCGGCGACCCGGCGGGGCTCGTCGGCCAGCGCCTCCTCGAAGGTCGCGCACGGCTCCCACCCGCGGGTGCGCATGAAGCCGTACGCGGAGAAGGCGCGGTCCACGGGGTCGCGCAGCATGCACACCAGCCGCGCGTCGGGGAACTCCTCCCGCAGCCGGGTCACCGCCTGCGGGAAGTACATCGTCGACACCGAGCCCTCGCCGCGTACCTGGTCGGGCCGGGCGTCGCGGTACAGCCGCAGGTAGGCGTCCCGGTCGGTCACCGCCAGCCGGTTGATCGTCTGCCGGTCGCCGGGGCCGGTGAACGCCGGCGTCGTCCCGGCCAGCGCGAAGTAGTGCGGCTCCTTGGGCTCGGTGAGGAACAGCCGGGGGTGCTCGGCGAGGTACTGGAACAGCGCCGTCGTCCCCGACCGTGCCGCACCGATGACGAGGAACTGCGGGCCGGGCATCAGGCCCCCTTCCGTGTCGGGAACGCGATCGTACGGATCCCCAGCGTGCGGTGGGCCGCCCGCGCCAGGTGCAGGTTGCGCCCGCTCATGGCCACCGCCGCCGCGGCGGCCACCCCCGTGCCGCCCCAGGTGGCGCCCCACCAGGTGGCCAGCCCGGCGAACGCCAGCGCGGCGACCAGCGCGCCGGCCGCGACGGTGCGCTGCCGCCCCGCGTGCGACAGGAGCACCGAGCAGGGCCCGGTCCAGGCGTTGACCAGGACGCCGGCGCACATCACCAGCGCCGGGGCCAGTGCGGCGCGGTACCCGGCGCCGAAGACGGCGGGCAGCAGCACCGGCCCGGCCGCGGCGAGCGCGAGCACCGCCAGCGCCGTCGCCGCGGTCGACCAGACCGCGAACCGGCGGATCGGCTCGGCCAGCGACGCCAGCCGGCCGGCGGCCGAGGCGGCGGCGATCCGCGGGGCCAGGGTGCGCATGCCGATCGCGGTCGGGACGGCGACCAGCACCGCGATGCGCACCGCGACGGAGAACACCGCCACCTCCTCGACCGGCGCCACCGCCGCGAGCAGCCACACGCCGGCCTGCGGCACGGTGACCGAGGCCAGCGCGGCGAGGGCGAACGTGCCGCCGAAGCGCAGCAGCCCCCACGGCGAGCCGCCCGGCACCGCACCGCCGACCCGCACGCTGCCGGCCTGCACGGCGCCGGTCCACCCCGCACCGGTCCGCCCGGCCGCGTGCCGGCCGTTCCCGCCCGGGGCCACCACCCAGGCGACGAGCAGCAGGCAGACGAGGTAGACGGCGGTCTCCGCGACGACGGTCCACCCCAGCGCCGTCCGCGCGGAGGGGGTGGCCGCGCCGGCCGCCGCGGCCAGCAGGACCGCCACGAGCAGCACCCGGCGGACGTGCTCGCCGAACACGAGGGCGTGCCCGAACCGGTCCCGCGCCCGCAGGACGTTGACCAGCACCGGGCCGACCGCCGCCGCCGGGAGGAGGAGCGTCACGAGCAGGACCAGCGGCCGGTACACCGACGGCGGCGTGCCCGCGGCGGCCGCCGCCGGTCCCACCACCCACTGCCAGAGCGCCGCGGTGACCAGGATCCCCACGGCCTGCGCCGCGAGCAGCCGCCGCAGCAGGGCGCCGTGGGTCCGCCGCTCCTCCTGGGCGACGACGACGGTGGCCACCTGGGTGAGCCCGAACTGGGCCAGGACCGCCAGGAAGGTGAGCCAGCTCAGCGCCCACGACAGGGCGCCGAACTCGGCCGCTGGCAGCACCCGCGCCCCGACCAGCGTGACGAGGAAGGCGCTCCCCACGGCGGCCAGCTGGCCGACCGCGACCAGGCCGGTGTCACGGCGCAGCGCGGACCGCTGCCCCGCGTCGCCCGCGTCCCGGTCGAGCGGTGTGGTCAACGAGCGGACGCCGTCCGTCGCGGGTCGGCGCCGTCCCCGCCGACCGGCAGCGGATCGGCGGCGGGCCCGGTCCGGGGCGCGCCGGTCTCCCGCGCCCGGCGGACGAAGAGGTTCACCAGCACGGTGAACGCGATGAGCGGCAGCCCGAGGGCCACCCACTTCGGCGCCGAGGTCGCCCACACCCCGCCGGGGAAGATGCGGACGACGAACACCAGGCTGAAGCCCCAGACGAGCGGGTCGCGCAGGAAGCGGCGGAAGGCGTGCTGGGCGGCGCGCGCCACCAGGCCGCTGAGCAGCCCGCCGAGGACCACGCCGGCGATGCCCAGGTTGACGTACCAGTCGCCGACGGCGGTCGCCGGGAAGCCGTTGTTGCGGTCGATGTAGGTCTGCGCCAGCTGCACGGCGGGGGAGACGAACGGGTCCTGCGGCCCCACCAGCACCGAGGGCACCGCGGCCACCGAGCCCTCGACGAAGTCGGCGCCGCCGGTGAAGTCGAACCGGTCGGGCCAGTCGTCGACGTAGAGCAGCAGCGCGTCGTAGAAGGTGTTGTTGGTGGCCACCGCGACCTGGCGCAGGGCGCTCTGCCCCTCGATGGTGGGCGCCAGGTCGCCCCAGAGCACGGTGTCGCGGGCGGTGCGCAGGGTGAACGCCAGCAGCAGCGCCAGCACCGGCACCAGCAGGAAGCGGCGGCGCCACCGGGGGTCGCGCAGCCACCGCCCGTCGGGCCGGCGGGCGGCGTTGCGCCCGGTCCGGCCGAAGATCAGCGTGCCGGCCAGCAGGGCCACCGCCGAGAGCACCGGCACGTCGCGGGCGCCCCACGTCCAGCTGAGGTAGCCGTCGACGGCGACCAGCCCGAGGACGCACAACCGCAGCAGCGGGGCCCGGCGGTAGGAGAAGAAGGCCGCGACGCCGACCAGGGCGGCCAGCATGGGGATGGCCCGCAGCGCCCGGCTGTCGGCGATGTCGCGGTCGACCTTCGACGCCTGCAGCAGCCCGGCCGGACCGCCGTAGCGGATCCACAGCGCGACGGTCGCGGCGAAGGCGGCGGCGGTCAGGACGGCGGTGAGCACGACCAGCGTCCGCGGGGACAGCGGGCCTCGGGACTGCGGGAACAGCACGGCCACCGGCCGCACCAGCGGCGTCAGCAGCCGGGCGCCGGCCCACAGGGCGAGCAGGAACAGCACGACCACCGCCTGGCCCTGCAGGAGCAGGACCTCGGGGTCGCGCTCGTCGAACAGCACGGTGGGGAAGGGGGTGTCGAGCCCGGTCGCCAGCACCAGCGGCCGCCACAGCAGCTGCAGCGCCAGGTAGTAGAGGGTGATGGCCATCGCGTCGAGCGGATGGCGGACCAGGTTGCGGAAGACCAGCGCCCAGACGGCGACGGAGGCGACCACCGCGAGCAGCGGCACGACCATCACCGCCGCGTCTCCGCTCCGTACGAGGGACCCACCGCATCCTCCGACCGTCCGCCGTCCTCCGGCAGCGGCACGGCGGGGCGAGGGTAGCGCAGCGGACCCCCGTTCCCGGGCCGTCGCGCCCTACCATCCCCCGAATGCGTGCCGGGCCGAGGCTGATGATCGTGGGGGCTCCCAAGAGCGGGTCCACCGCCCTGTTCCAGTACCTGGCCGGGCATCCCGACGTCCGCAGCCACGTGCACCGGGAGATGCCGTTCTTCGGCCGCGACGACGAGTTCGCCCGCGGCTGGGAGCACGCCGTCGGCAAGTACTACCCGCCGTCGGTGGGGGACGCCCCGCTGGTCGCCAAGCACACGATGGCCATGTACGACCCGGCGGCGGTGCGGCGCGTCGTCGAGTCCACCGACGCCGTCGTCGTCGCCGTCCTGCGCAACCCGGTGCCGCGGGCGTACTCGCACTTCCACTACGCCCGGCTGCGCGGCTGGGAGGACGCGGCGACCTTCGAGGAGGGGCTGGCGCGGGAGGCGGGCCGGGCGGTCAGCTCGCCGCCGCAGGCCCGCGACATGCAGTACGTCGGCAACGGGATCTACGCGCCGCACGTCCGTGCCCTGCTGGACACCGTGCCGCCGGAGCGGTTGCGCGTCTACCTCTCCGACGACCTGCGCCGCGGCGCGCCGGAGATCTGCGCCGAGCTGTTCGACCTGGCCGGCCTCGCGCCCCACACGCCCGACGTGACGCAGGCGCACAACGAGGGGCGGGCGCCGCGGTCGGCCCGCTTCGCCCGGGCCTTCCTCGCGGTGCAGCGACCCGGCAGCCCGCTGCGCCGGCTGGCCGCCCGCGTCCCGAGCCGCACCAAGTACCGCGTCCGGCACCTGGTCAACCGGCTGAACGAGGGCCCGGCGTCCTTCCCGCCCATGGCCCCCGACACCGCCGCCCGCCTGCGCGAACGCTTCGCGGAGCCCAACGCCGAGCTCGCCGGCCTGCTCGGGCGGTCGCTCACCGCATGGGACTCGTGACGCGTTCGAGACCCCGGACCGCGCCGGAGCCCGGTACCTTTCCGCCGTGCTCGAGACTGCCGACGAGACGTCGCGCACGTCCCCGGACCGGGACGGCGCTGTCCGCAGGGACGACGCGTCCTACGACTCGGGACCGGGGCTGCGCGAGTACCTCCGCGCGCTCCGGCGCTTCTGGTGGCTGGCGCTGCTGACCTTCCTCGTCGTCCTCGGGATCTCCATCGGGTCGCTGTACGTCATCGACCCGGTGTACCGGGCCGAGGCCGAGGTGCTGGTCCGCACCGAGGACAGCCAGCAGCTCTTCCCGCGCACCAGCGGCGGCTCCGGCGCGGCGCTGGTCCGCTCGACCGGCTCGGAGCTGATCTACGTGCAGGGCGACGCCTTCGAGGAGCTCGCGGTCGAGGCCGCCGGGGACGACGCCGAGGTCGAGGTGCGCAGCGCGCTGGAGTCCAGCGCGCTGGTCTTCTCGGCCGAGGCCGGCGACCGGCGCACGGCCCAGGAGGCCGCGCAGACGTGGGCGGAGACCTACGTGGCCGCCCGGCACCAGAGCGACGTCGACCAGGCCACGAGGCTGCGGGACCTGCTCGTCGCCGATCGCGACGCGCTGGCGGCGCGGCAGCAGGAGATCCTCGCGCCGGTCGCCGCGCTGGACGAGGCGGTGGCCACGGAGACCGACCCGGTCGAGCTGTCCCGGCTGCTCAACCAGCGGCTGCAGATCCAGCGCACGCTGGCGCCGGAGCTCGAGCCGGTGGAGACCGAGCTGCGCCGGCTGAACACGCAGATCTCGAGCCTGGGCGTCGACCTGCGGGTGATGGAGGACCCCGCGGCCCTCGCCTACGTCAGCAGCGCGGCCGAGCTGCCGGAGGAGCGGGCGAACGGCTCGATGACGCAGAGCGTGCTCGTCGGGGTCGTCGCCGGGCTGGTCCTCGCCGGCGGCGCGGTCGCGGCGGCGCAGGCCCTGCGCCGCCGCTAGGCGAACCCCTGCTCAGCGACCGGCGCCGACGACGTCCGGGTGGTGGGAGAACCACTCGATGGTGCGCTTGAGGCCCTCGTCCAGCGGGACCTGCGGCTCCCAGCCCAGCGCGCGGCGGGCGAGGCCGATGTCGGGCTGGCGCACCGTGGGGTCGTCCTCGGGGCGCGGGACGAACTCGATCGGCGAGTCCGACCCGGTCAGCTCCCGGATCCGCCGGGCCAGGTCGAGCACCGGGATCTCGTGCGGGTTGCCGATGTTCATCGGCCCCGGCTCGTCGGACAGCAGGAAGCGGATCAGCCCGTCGACGAGGTCGCTGACGTAGCAGACCGAGCGGGTCTGGCTGCCGTCCCCGGCGACGGTCAGGGGCTCGCCGGCCAGCGCCTGCCGGATGAACGTCGGGATGGCCCGGCCGTCGCGCGGCCGCATGCGCGGGCCGTAGGTGTTGAAGATCCGCACGATCGCGGTGTCCACCCCGTGCGTGCGGCGGTAGGCCGAGGTCAGCGCCTCGGCGAAGCGCTTGGCCTCGTCGTAGACCCCGCGCGGGCCCACCGGGTTGACGTTGCCCCAGTAGGTCTCCGGCTGCGGGTGGATCAGCGGGTCCCCGTACGCCTCCGACGTCGAGGCCAGCAGGTACCGGGCGCCCTTCTCCTTGGCCAGGCCCAGGGTGTGCAGGGTGCCGATCGAGCCGACCTTCATCGTGTGGATGGGCAGCTCGGCGTAGTCGATCGGCGACGCCGGCGAGGCGAAGTGCAGGACGTGGTCCACCGGGCCGGGCACGTGGACGTAGTCGGTGACGTCGGCGCGCACCAGCCGGAAGCCCGGGTGCTCGAGCAGGTGCGCCACGTTGGCCGGGGTCCCGGTCAGGAAGTTGTCGAGGCACAGCACCTCGACGTCGCGGTCGAGCAGGGCTTCGCACAGGTGCGAACCGAGGAAGCCAGCCCCACCTGTCACGACGGCACGGGTCATCGGGACGTTCCTTTCACTCCACCAGGGACAGCGAGTCGACCGGGGACGTGGCCTCCGGGTTGATCTGCTCGTCGGGCTCCAGGGGCAGCGGACCGGTCTCCTCGACCTCGTCCTCGGGCTGCACGATGCGCGAGCGCGGGTCGAGCGCGTCGGCGAGCAGGATCAGGTCGCCGACCGTCTTCTTCTCCTGCCACTGGAAGGCCGGCTTGAGGTTGAAGTAGGACTCCGGGTCCAGCGCCATGATCCCGAGGATCACCTCCGCGACGATGCGGCCGCCGACCGGGCCGAGCTTGCGGCCCCGGTTGACGATCTCGGCCTCCTTGAGCACGTAGTACCAGAGCGGGGCCTTGCCCGCCCAGCCCGGCTGCTTGAGGCCGAGCTGCTCGTTGGTCAGCGGCGTGACGCCCATGGCTCGGGCGACGTCCTGGCCGCAGGGCAGGCCGAGCCGCTTGCCGCGCAGCAGGTTGCGCTCGGCCAGGGCGACGATCGCGGTGCTCGTCGGTGCCACGACGGTCGACGGCAGCGTGAACAGCGGCAGCGACAGCTGCGCGTCGATCAGCCGCGCCATGTTCCGGTCGTCCGGCGGCTCGAGACCGGGGATGTCGAAGAAGTAGTTCCAGTCGCACCACAGGTTGGCCGGGATCGGCCGGTTGCCGCGCAGGTCCTCGAACCCGTCGGCGCCGAAGATCGGGACGGTGTGGCCGTCCTGCATCTCGTACTCGGCCCGGATCATGCTGTGCCCGAACCGGTAGGCGGCACCCGAGTACTCGACCGGCATGTACGGGTTCTCGGGGTGCTGCGGCTTGTAGAACGTGCCGAAGAACTTGATCGTCCCGTCGCGCTTGATCAGGCTGCTGACGACGTCCCTGCCGACGATGCGCGGCAGGTAGTCGTTGACGATGAGCCACTGGTAGTGCCAGCGGGTCTGGCGCTGGGCCTGGGCGAACGTCATGCCCTGGCTCATGAACTTGTTGTGCAGCCGGATGAAGACGGTGTGCAGCTGGGCGACGATGAGGTTCTCGTCGTTGCGGGGGTCGCCGAGGTAGGCCGCGCCCACGTCGTCGCGCGGCAGGTCGACCAGGCCGTCGTGCTCCCAGACCTTGAGGTAGCCGTACCGGGCCGGGTCCTGGTCGTACAGGTCGGGGCTGCCCTTGATGCCCTTGCCGTAGACGCTGCCCAGGTCGAACCACGGGGTGTCGTAGTTGCGCATGGCCAGCGGGTCCTGCAGCCGATGGGTCAGCGGCGTCTTGTCCAGCGTCATGTCGTGGTCGACGAACTGGCCGAAGTAGATGTAGCCGGCCGGGATGCCGGGGTTGTCGAAGGCGACGTCGCTGTCGCGGACGTCGGAGAGCGGCGCCTTGCCGTCGTTCATGCTCTCCGCCAGCCACCTGAGCAGCCCGTCGGTGGGCGCGTAGGCCGGCAGGTCCTTGAACATGAGCCCGAAGCGGGCCTCCGCCCGCCGGTCGACCTTGACGGCGACGTCCGCGCCGCGCGGGTCGCCCACCGCGTGCGCCGCGGTCTCCGCGGGCGCGGTGGTCGTCGTCGTGGGGTCGGGCGCGGGGGCGGTCTCCTCCGCCCGCGCCGTGCCGGCGAACCCGCCCACGGCGGGCACCATCCCGGTGGCCACGGCCCCGGCCAGGAAGCCGCGGCGGCTCACGCCGCGCGTCGTCGTCGCCCCGCTGAACGGGCAGACGCCCGCCGATCCGTCGTCCTGTCGCACGTTGCCGCTCCCACGTCCGTGAGGCCCCCCCGGGCCAGATGCGCAGCAGCATCGCGGGGAGCGGCGTGACCTGGGCAGACGTGTCCGTGGGGTCGGCAGCCCCCCAAATCGTGGGGCCGCCCGGCACGGGGAAGGCCCCCGACCCGGCGCATCCGCCGGGTCGGGGGCCTCCTCGGGCTCGGCTCAGCGCAGGTCGAACCGGTCGAGCTCCATGACCTTGGTCCACGCGGCCACGAAGTCGCGGGCGAACTTCTCCTTCGCGTCGTCGGCCCCGTAGACCTCGGCCAGCGCCCGCAGCTCGGAGTTGTGCCCGAACACGAGGTCGACCGCGGTGGCGGTCCAGCGCACCTCGCCGCTGGCCCGGTCGCGGCCCTCGTACACGTTCTCGGCCGTCTCCGAGACCTTCCACTCCGTGCGCATGTCGAGCAGGTTCGCGAAGAAGTCGTTGGTCAGCGTCCCCGGCCGGTCGGTGAACACGCCGTGCCCGCCCAGGCCGACCCCGAGCGCCCGCAGGCCGCCGACCAGCACGGTCATCTCCGGCGGCGTCAGCGACAGCATGTACGCCCGGTCCACCAGGAGGGTCTCCGGCGAGAGCTTCTCACCGGCCCGCAGGTAGTTGCGGAAGCCGTCGGCCCGCGGCTCGAGCACCCGGAAGGACTCGACGTCGGTCTGCTCCTGCGTGGCGTCGGTCCGCCCCGGCGAGAACGGCACCGTGACGTCGAGCCCGGCGTTCCGCGCCGCCTGCTCGACCCCCGCGCAGCCGGCCAGCACGATCAGGTCGGCCAGCGACACCTTCGTCCCGTCGGACTGGGCGGCGTTGAAGTCCTGCTGGATCTGCTCGAGGACCGGCAGGACGGTGTCCAGGTCGGCCGACTCGTTGACCGCCCAGTCGCGCTGCGGCGCCAGCCGGATCCGCGCCCCGTTCGCGCCGCCGCGCTTGTCGGTGTGCCGGTAGCTGGCCGCCGCGGCCCAGGCGACCGTCACCAGCTGGGCGATCGACAGGCCGGAGCCGAGGATCCGGCCCTTGAGGGCGGCGACGTCGGTGCCGCCGATCAGCGGGTGGTCGACCGCGGGGACCGGGTCCTGCCACAGCTGCGGCTCCGGCACCCACGGGCCCAGGTAGCGCGAGATCGGGCCCATGTCGCGGTGCAGCAGCTTGTACCAGGCCTTGGCGAAGGCCTCGGCGAACTGCTCCGGGTGCTCGAGGAAGCGCCGGCCGATCTCGTCGTAGACCGGGTCGAAGCGCAGCGCCAGGTCGGTGGTGAGCATCGTGGGCTTGCGCGCCGGCTGGTTGGTCTCCGGGTCGGGGATGACGTCCTCGGCGTCCTTGGCCACCCACTGCTTGGCGCCGGCCGGGCTCTCGGTGAGCTCCCACTCGTAGCCGTACAGGTTCTCGAGGAAGTAGTTGCTCCACCGCGTCGGCGTCTGGGTCCAGGTGACCTCGAGGCCGCTGGTGATCGTGTCGCGGCCCTTGCCCGTGCCGAAGGTGTTCTTCCAGCCGAGGCCCTGCTGCTCGATCGGCGCGCCCTCCGGCTCGGGGCCGAGGTACTCGGCGGGCGCGGCGCCGTGGGTCTTGCCGAAGGAGTGGCCGCCGGCGATGAGCGCGAACGTCTCCTCGTCGTTCATCGCCATCCGGCGGAAGGTCTCGCGGATGTCCCGGGCCGCGGCCAGCGGGTCGGGGTTGCCGTTCGGCCCCTCAGGGTTGACGTAGATCAGGCCCATCTGCACCGCGCCCAGCGGACCGGACAGCTCGCGGTCACCGCTGTAGCGCTCGTCGCCGAGCCAGGTGTCCTCGGGGCCCCAGTAGATCTCCTCGGGCTCGTAGATGTCCTCGCGGCCGAAGGCGAAGCCGAACGTCCGGAAGCCCATCGACTCCAGCGCGACGTTGCCGGTGAACACCAGCAGGTCGGCCCAGGAGATCTTGCTGCCGTGCTTCTGCTTGACCGGCCAGAGCAGCCGGCGGGCCTTGTCGAGGCTCACGTTGTCGGGCCAGCTGTTGAGCGGGGCGAAGCGCTGCGCGCCCGACCCGCCGCCGCCGCGGCCGTCCTCGATCCGGTACGTGCCGGCGGAGTGCCAGCTCATGCGGATGAACAGGCCGCCGTAGTGGCCGAAGTCGGCCGGCCACCAGTCCTGCGAGTCGGTCATCACCGCCATGACGTCGCGCTTGAGCTCCTCGACGTCGAGCTGCGCGAACGCCTTCTTGTAGTCGAAGTCCGGCCCCATCGGGTTCGCCGCCGGGTTGTGCTGGCGCAGGACCGAGAGGTCCAGCTGGTCCGGCCACCAGTCCTTGTTCGTCTGCGGCCGGTGCGGCTTCGGCTGCGGCGACGGGATCCCCGGGTTCTCGCTCTCGCTGACGCTGCGCGTCGCGTCCTTGTCAGGCACCTGCGTCCCTCTCCTGTTCTCGGCTTCCCTCGGACACCTGTGGGCCGCGGGCCACCAGCCGGGAGGCGGCGGCGCAGGCGGGGCAGCGGCCCCACCAGATCACCTCGGCCTCGTCGATCTCGTAGCCCGCGTCGTCCGACGCCGTCAGGCAGGGGGTCTCCCCGACGGCGCAGGCGACGTCGACGATCGCCCCGCACGAGCGGCAGACGACGTGGTGGTGGTTGTCGCCGGTGTGCACCTCGTAGCGCGCCACCGACCCGGTGGGCTGGAAGCGCCGGACGAGGCCCGCGTCGGTCAGCGCGCGCAGCACGTCGTAGACGGCCTGGTGGGAGACGTCGCCGGAGTCGCGGCGGACGGCGGCGAGGATCGAGTCGGTGTCGGCGTGCGGGTGCTCGTGCACCGCCGCCAGCACCGCGATCCGGGGACGCGTCACGCGCAGCGCGGCCGCGCGCAGCATGCGCTCGAGGTCAGCGGTGGCCGGCACGGTGCGAAGCTTGGCCCCGATTCTGGAACCGATCAAGCCTTGACTTCGACCGTGCCGGCGCACCCGGTCAGCACGCCCGTCGGGGTGCCGGCGTCGCCCCGCGCGGGACGTTCCGGGCCCGCAGCCGGGTCCGCGGCGAGTCGTTCGCGTACCCCCGGGGGAGGCGGTGCTCGGAGGGCGGGACGGGGGAGGCGACCGTCCCGGTGAGGTGCACGTAGCGGATGCGGTCCGCCGGGTCGTAGGTGCGCATCGTCGGTCGCCCCTCATGCCGCCGCGCTGCCCAGGAGCAGCCGCTCGGTCACGGTGGCCACCCGCCGGCCCAGGTACGCGGCCGCCGCGGTCTCGACCTCCCCGACCGGGGTGGCGCCGTCGTCGGTGACGTGGCTGACGCCGTAGGGGTTGCCGGCCTCGAACTGGACCGGGTCGGTGTAGCCGGGCGGCACGATGTAGCCGCCCCAGTGGTAGAAGGTGTTCGCCAGCGCCAGCAGGGTCGACTCCTGCCCGCCGTGCCGCGTCGCGCTGCTGGTGAACGCCGCGTAGACCTTGTCGGCCAGCAGGCCCTGGTCCCACAGCGCGCCGGTCCGGTCGATGAACTGCTTGAGCTGCGCGGCCGGCAGACCGTACCGGGTGGGGGTGCCGAGGACGACGGCGTCGGCCCAGAGCAGGTCCTCCTTGGTCGCCTCCGGCACGTCGCCGGTCGCGGCCACGTGCGCCGCCCACGCCTCGTTCTTCCGGATCGACTCCTGTCCCGCCAGCTCGGCGACCTTGCGCAGGCGGACCTCCGCGCCGGCCTTCTCGGCGCCTTCGCGCACCGCCTCGGCGAGCGCGTGGACGTTCCCCGTGGCCGAGTAGTAGATGACGGCGACCTTCGGGCTCGGGCCGAAGGCGCGGTCGGTGGTGTCGGTCATCGCTGTCCCTCCCGGTGGAGCTGCCTGGTCCGGCAGGGCCGCACGTCGCGGCCGGGACCAGAACACCGCTCCGGCCTGCTCCGGACCTTTTCCGGACCTGCTCCGGCCGGACAGGCCCTAGGCTCCGGCCGTGGACTTCTCGGTCCTCGGCCCCCTGCAGGTCCGGGTGCGCGGCGAGCTCGCGCCCGTCCGCCGGGGCCTGCCGCGCGTCCTGCTCACCTACCTGCTCCTGCACCCGGGGGAGCCGGTCGCGGCGCCGCTGCTGGCCGACCGGGTGTGGGACGGGCTGCCGCCGGCCGACGCCGGCAACGCGGTGCACCGCGTGGTCTCCTACCTGCGCCGCACGCTCGGCGCGGGGGAGCCGCTGCCGCTGCGCACCGCGCCCGGCGGCTACGTGCTCGACGTGCCCGCGGACGGCGTCGACAGCGTGCGCTTCACCCGGCTGGTCCGGGGCGCCGCCGGCGACCCGGCGCAGGTCCTGGCCGCGCTGGACGGGGCGCTGGAGCTCTGGCGGGGGGAGCCGCTCGCCGACGCCGCGCACCTGCCGTGGGCCGCGCCCCCGGTCGCGGAGCTGGAGGAGCTGCACGTGCAGGCCCACGAGCGACGCCTGGCCTGCCTGCTCGACCTCGGCCGCCACCTCGACGTCGTCCCGCAGGCGCAGGCCCTGGTGGCGACCCACCCGCTGCGGGAGGGCCTGCGGGCGTCGCTGATGACGGCGCTGTACCGCAGCGGGCGCCAGGGCGACGCGCTCGCCGAGGCCGCGGCGCTGCGCCGCACGCTCGCCGAGGAGCTGGGCCTCGACCCCGGCCCGGCGGTCCTCGACCTGGAGCGCCGCATCCTGGCCCAGGACCCCGCCCTCGACCGGCCGCCCGCCGGGCCGGTGCACGCCGTCCGGGCGGCCGCGGTCGCGCCGCGCACCGCCCTGCCGCGCGCCGTCACGTCGCTGGTCGGCCGGGACGCCGAGGTCGCCGCCGTCGGGACGGCGTTCGAGGCCGCCGGTCTGCTGACGCTCACCGGGCCCGGTGGTGCCGGGAAGACGCGGCTGGCGCTGGCCGTGCTCGCCGGGGCGCCGGAGCGCGGCCCGGTGTGGTTCGCCGACCTCAGCGGCGCCCACGACGACGCGGCCGTCGCCGGCGTGGTGGCGGCGGCGACCGGGACCCCGACGTCGCCGGGCACCGACGTGGTGGAGGCCGTGGTCGCTCACCTGCGCGACAGCGCGGGCGTGCTCGTGCTCGACACCTGCGAGCACGTCGTGCAGGGGGCGGCCGCCCTGGCGACGGCGGTGCTGCACGGCTGCCCCGGCGTGCGCCAGCTGGCCACCAGCCGCCGCCCGCTGGGCGTCACCGGGGAGGTCGTCCGCCCGGTGCCACCGCTGGGGCTGCCGGCGCCGGACGCCCCCCTCGAGGAGGTCCGCGCCGCCGCGGCGGTCGAGCTGTTCGCCCAGCGGGCCGCCGCGGTCGCGCCGGACTTCCGGGTCGACGGCACGAACGCGGCCGACGTCGCCGCCGTCTGCCGCCTGCTCGACGGGCTGCCGCTGGCCATCGAGCTGGCCGCGGCGCACACCGACGTGCTCAGCCCGGGCAAGATCCGGGCGCGGCTGGACGACCGGTTCGCCCTCCTGGTCTCCGGGACGCGGGACGTCGTCGCGCGGCAGCGGACGCTGCGGGCGGCGATCTCGTCCAGCGTCGACCTGCTCACCGCCGACGAGCGCGCGCTGTTCCGCGACCTGGCGGTGTTCGCCGGGAGCTTCGACCTCGACGCGGCGGTGGCGGTGGCCCCGCCGCTGCCCGAGGAGGACCGCCTGCGCCTGCTCGCCTCGCTGGTCCGCCAGTCGCTGGTGGCGCGCGCCGGTCCCGACCGCTACCGCCTGCTCGACTCGGTGCGCGCCTACGCGGGCGAGCTGCTCGCGGGGTCGGCGGGCGCGGCCGAGGTGCGCCGGCGCCACGCGGAGCACCACGTCGCCCTCGCCGAGGCCGGCGACCGGCAGGTGCGGACGCTGGCGCAGCAGTCGTGGCTGCCGCTGCTCCGGGAGAGCGGCCCCGACCTGCGGGCGGCGCTGCGCTGGAGCCTGGACGGCGGCGCGCCGGAGCTCGGCGCCCGGCTGGCCGGCGCGCTGGCGTGGTTCTGGACGCTGGAGGGGCAGCTGGCGGAGGCCCGCGCCTGGCTGGAGCGGGCGGAGCGGGCCCGCGTGGAGGACCCCCGGGTGCGCTCGCGCGTGCTGCTCGGGGTGGGCTTGGTGGCGGCCCCGCTCGGCGACCTCGTCGAGGCCCGCGACGCGTGCGCGGAGGCGGCCGAGCTGAGCCGCTCCGCGGGCGACGACCGCGGCACCGGCGACGCGCTGATCACGCTCGGCGTCGCGCTGTGGGCGCTGGGCGACCTGGACGCGGCGGCGGCCGCCCACGACGAGGCGGTCGAGCGGTTGGCCGGCGAGGCGGAGCCGTGGCGGCGGGACGTCGCGGTGGTCCTCCGGGCGCGCACCGCCGTGGACCGCGGCGACCCGGACGCGACCGACCGGGTGGCGGCGGCGGTGGCCGCCGCGCGCCGCAGCGGTGACGCCCACCTGCTGGGCCTGGCGCTGAGCCAGCGGGCGCGCGACGCGCTGCGCACCGGCCGGCGGCGGGTGGCGGCCGAGGCGGCCGAGGGCGCCCGGGACGCCTGCCGCCGGATCGGCTACCGCGAGGGCGAGGCGGGGGCCCTCACCCTGCTGGCGCGCGCCCGGCTGGCGGAGGGCTCGGTCGGCACCGCCGCGGCGCTGGCCGAGCAGGCGATCGGGGTGGCCGCGGCGATCGGCCACCGCGGCGCGCTGTGCTCGGCCGCGGAGGCCCTGGCCGCCGTCCGCGCGGCGGCGGGGGACGACCGCGGGGCGCTGGTGCTGCTGGAGGTCGCCGCGGCCGAGCGGCGGCGTCGGGGGATCCCCGACGCCCCGGTGGAGCGGGCTCTGACCGCGCGCCTCCGCGAGGGGCTGCGCACCCGGCTGGGTCCGGCCGGGGAGGCGTCGGCGGCGGACGAGCGGGCCGGCGGGCTGGACCTCGACGACGTCGCTGCCATGATCGGCCGGTGACCCGCACGGACGTCCGCCCGCTGACCCTCGACGACGCCGTCGCGCTGACCACCGGTGCCGAGGAGTTCGGCCGCCGGACCGGCCTCCGCCTCGCCGACGGCTACCTGGCGTTCCCCGAGGCGCTGCCGGCGACGGTGGCGGCGCTGCGCGCGGGGATGCCGCCGGAGTGGTTCAGCCACCTGCTCGTCGACCCCGACGAGGAGCTGGTCGTGGGGCTGGGCGGCTACACCGGCCCGCCGGAGGACGGCGTCGTGGAGATCGGCTACAGCGTCGCCCCGGCGCACCGCGGCCGCGGGCACGCCACCCGGGCCGCGGCGGAGTGGGTGGCGCGGGCGGAACGGGCCGGCGTCGCCGTGGTGCGGGCGCACACCCTCGCGGAGGACAACGCGTCGACGGCGGTGCTGGCGCGGCTGGGGTTCGCCCGCGTGGCCGAGCTGGTCGACGAGGAGGACGGCCCGCTCTGGCGGTGGGAGAAGGAGCTCGCCTGAGCCCGTTCAGCCGGCCGCGGCCCGGTCGCGGGGCATCAGCGCGACGGCCGCCAGCATGACGACCGCGACCCCGGTGGTCGCCAGGAAGACGTGGTGGACGGCGGTCGACAGCGGTCCGGGCTGCACGTCGCCGGCCTCCACCGAGGCCGTGCCCAGGGTGGCGTTCACGATCGCCCCGAACGCGGCGACCCCCACCGCGCTGCCCAGCGAGCGGAAGAACATGTTGGAGGCGGTCACCACCCCGCGCTGCTCCCACGACACCGCGGACTGCGCGGCGATCAGCGTCGGGGCGGCGCAGAAGCCCATGCCCAGGCCGATCACGAAGCAGGTGGCCCCGACCTGGAGGACGCTCGTGCCCTGGTCGAGGAGCAGCAGCAGCGACGCGCCGAGCAGCGCCACCGCGGCGCCGATCAGCGACGTCCACCGGATCCCGATCCGCAGGTACACCCGCCCGGCCTGCGAGGCCGACAGGGGCCAGCCGAGCGTCAGCGCGGCGAGGGCGAACCCGGCCACCAGCGGACCCGTGCCCAGCGCCACCTGGGCGAAGGTCGGCACGTAGGAGGTCAGCCCCAGCAGGACCGCGCCCACGCACACCGCGACCAGGCTGGTCGTCACGATGAGCCGGTCGCCCAGCAACCGCAGCGGCACCACCGGGTCGGTGGCCCGCCGCTCGACCAGGACGAAGACGCCGAGCAGGAGCACCCCGGCCCCGAGCACCGCGACGCTCGGCACCGACGCCCACGCCCACGCCTGGCCGCCCTCGAGCAGGCCCAGGACGAGCAGCGTGAGCGCGACGGTCAGCACCGTCGCGCCGGCGTAGTCGATCCGCGGCCGGCGCCGCTCCACCCGCTCGGTGAACCGGAGGGCGATCGTCGCTCCGGCGACCAGGCAGAGCGGGATGTTGACGAGGAAGATCCACCGCCAGCTGACGTACTCGGAGAAGACGCCGCCCAGCGTCGGGCCGACGACCGCGGAGATCGCCCAGACGCTGGCCACGTAGCCCTGCACCCGGGCGCGTTCGGCGAGGGTGTAGAGGTCACCGACGATGGTCATCGACATCGGCTGGACGGCGCCGGCGCCCAGGCCCTGGACGGCGCGGAAGGCGATGAGCGCCCACATGTTCCAGGCCAGCCCGCACAGCACCGAGCCGAGCAGGAACAGCCCGATCCCGGCCAGCATCACGGGCTTGCGGCCGAACAGGTCGGCGAGCTTGCCGTAGACCGGAACGGTGACCGCCTGCGCCAGCAGGTAGATCGAGAACAGCCAGGGGAACTCGGCGAACCCGCCGAGGCTGTCGACGATCGACGGGACGGCGGTGGCGATGATCGTCGAGTCGATCGCCACCAGGCCGGTCGAGAGCATGACGCCGATGAGGACCGGCCCGCGCTCCGACCGGAACCCGACCCCGGACGGCGTCGGGCTCCCCGTCCCCGGGGAGCCCGACGGTGCGCTGCGTGCGGCGAGGCGTCTCACGACGTCATTCGTACCTGCCGCCGGGGGCCGCGGGGTGGCCGGTGCCCCGACGACACCGGGCGGGACCGGGTCAGCGCGACGCGCGCACCTCCGACGGCGTGCGGCCGAACCGGGCGCGGAACAGCTGGGTGAAGTGGGCCTGCGAGGCGAACCCCCAGCGGGAGGCGATGTCGGCGATCCGGTAGTCGGCCATCGACGCGGCCTCGAGGTCGACGCGCGCGCAGTCCAGCCGGCGCCCCTTGATGTACTGCGCCACGGTGGTGCCCTCGGTGGCGAAGGCCCGGTTGAGGTGGCGCGGGGTGACCCCGAGCGCCCGGGCGACCGCGTCGGTGCACAGCCCCGGCTCCTGCAGGTGCTCCGTGATCCACGCCTTGGCGGCGAGCAGCCGCGAGGCGCTGCCCGGGGACTGCTGCCCGCTGGCCATGACCTGCACCAGGTCGAGCAGCTGGTCGCCGACGCCGTCGCGGGCGACCACCGGGTCGGCCACCAGCCCCAGCAGCGCCTGGCGCAGCGCGCGGGCGGTCGCGCCGCGGACGCCCGGACCGTCGCCGGCCACCCGCAGCGGGGTGCGCAGGTCGACCGCGCCGCAGTGCTCGCGGAACAGCGGGCGGGGGACGTCGACCAGCACCTGCCGCATCGCCGTCGGGAAGCCGAACAGGTAGGGCGTGTCGGTCTCGTAGACGATCACGTCCCCGGCGGCGAGGGTGTGGCAGCCGCCGGGGTGGTAGAAGAACGCCTCGCCCTCGAGCAGGAGGGTGATGAACGTGGCGTCCTTCGGCCGGGCCCGCACCAGCCCCGGGGCGCGCTCGATGACGTGCGCGTTGCCCGCGATGTCGGCGACCCGCACCCCGCCCACGTCGAGGTTGAGCTGCCGGGCCACGAGCCCTTCGGGCTGGTAGGTGCTGCAGGTGAGCCCGACGAGCGCCTCGGCGTTGTAGTGCTCCCAGAACGCCAGGCGTTCCCCGGCGTCGACGGTCGACGTCGACACCGACGACAGGACGGTGGCTGCGGGCACGGTCGACCTCCGTTGGTCAGCCAGGGGGTGAGCGCGGTCACGATACCTGCGGGCTGCGACCGCGCCGTGTCACACGGTCAGGTAGCCGCCGTCCACGGGGAGGACGGCGCCGGTCACGTACGACGCGGCCGGCGAGGCCAGGAAGACCACGGCCTCGGCGACGTCGGCCGGCGCGCCCCAGCGGCCGAACGGCATGCGGCCCAGGACGTGGCCGCTGGCCTCCGGGTCGGCCTGCAGCCCCTGCGACAGCGGCGTGTCGATCCACCCCGGTGCCACGGCGTTGACCCGCACGCCCTCGGCCGCGTACTCGGCGGCCAGCGAGCGGGTCAACTGGGCGATGCCGCCCTTGCTGGCGCTGTAGGCGGGGCGGTCGGCGGCGCCGAAGAAGCTGTACATCGACGCGGTCGTCACCACGCTGCCCCCGGTGGCGGCGAGCAGCGGGCGGGCCGCCTGCGCCGCGCGCATCGTCGCGGTGAGGTTGACCGCCAGCACCCGGGTGAACGTGCCGAGGTCGTACTCGGCGCGGTCCCGGCTGATCCCCGCGCAGCAGACGAGGACGTCCAGGCGGTCGAGGCCGGCGACGTACCCGTCGAGCGCGGGGCCGTCGGTCACGTCGACCTCGGCCACCCGCACCCGCGGGTGGGACGGGGCGTGCGGCCCGCCGGCCCCGAGGCCGATCGCGTGCACGGTGGCGCCGAGCTCGGCGAAGCGCAGCGCCGTCCCGGCGCCGATGCCGGACGTGCCACCGGTGACCAGCACGGTCCGGCCGGCGAAGAGGTCGGGCAGCCAGCTCACGGGGTGACCTCCGGGGGTGCGCAGCGGATCAGGGTCTTGACGCCGTCGGTGCGCCCGGCGGCCATGGCGAGCAGGGCCGCCGGGGCGTCGGCCAGCGGGACGACGTCGGTGACGAGCGCGGCCAGGTCGAGCCGCCCGGCCCGCAGCAGCGCGACCAGCTCGTCGTGGCAGTCGCGGTAGCCGACGCTGGTGGTCAGCCGCAGCTCCCGGTTGACCATGTCGAAGGCGGGCAGCACCAGCCGGTCGGTGAGGCCGAGCAGCAGCAGCTCGCCGCCGGTGCGCAGGGCCGCCAGCGCGGTGTCGGCGGTGGTCTGGGCGCCGACGACCTCGAAGGCCACGTGCACGCCGTCGCCGCCGGTGAGCGCGTCCACGGCCGCCCGGACGTCGTCGTCGGGGGACAGGGCCCGGTCGACCCCCGACGCCCGTGCCAGCTCGCGCCGGGCGGCGACGGGGTCGACACCGATCACGCCCGCGGCGCCGGCCTCCCGCAGCAGCGCGCAGACCAGCAGCCCGACCGGGCCGAGCCCGACGACGAGGGCGGTCTGCCCGGCGGCGAAGGTGGAGCGGCGGATGCCGTGCAGCGCGACGGCGGCGGGTTCGAGGACCGCGGCCGCGGCGAGGTCGGTGCCCTCGGGCAGCGGCCGCACCATGTACGCCGGGACGACGGCGTGCTCGGCCATCCCGCCGTCGCCCATCAGCCCGGCGAAGCCGAAGCCGGCGCAGACCTCGTAGCGGCCCTCGCGGCAGGCGGTGCAGGCGCCGCAGCGGTAGTTGGGCTCCACGGCCACCGGCCGGCCGGGCTCGAGGCCGGTCACGCCCGCGCCGACCGCCACGACGGTGCCGGAGAACTCGTGGCCCAGGGTCAGCGGGGCCACCGCTCCCGACAGCGGGTGCGGGCGCCCGACCGGGATCGCGTGCGGGCCGTCGGCGATCTCGTGCAGGTCGCTGCCGCAGACGCCGCAGTAGGCCACGGCGACCAGCACCTCACCCGGGCCGGGGGCTCGGACGGCGACGTCCTCCAGGCGGAGGTCCCGGGGCCCGTGCCAGCGGACGGCCCGCGCACGCCGGGGGACGGGGGCGCCGGCCGGCGCCCCCGCCCCGTCGAGCAGCGTGCCGGTCACGCGGCCGGCGCCCGGGCGGCCCGCCGGGCGACCTTCGCCGGCGCCGTCTCCACCAGGCAGAACCCGAGGAGGACGACGACGGCGGCGGCGCCCGAGGAGATCAGCATCGTCGCGTCGAGCCCGAAGCTGTCGGAGAGCCGGCCGGCCAGCGACGGCGCGACGAACCCGCCGATGATCTCGCCGACCCCCATGATCAGGCCCAGCGCGGTGGCCATGACCGCGCGGGGCACGGTCTCGGCCGGGATCGTGGCCATGAACAGGGTGAAGCAGCCCAGGCCGGTGTAGGTGAGCACCAGCGCCCCGAAGAGCAGGCCGGGGCTGTCGATCCCGATGATGGCCAGCGGCGAGAGCACGGCCAGGACGCTGAACCCGATCAGCGACGGCTTGCGCCCGATCCGGTCGGACAGCCCGGGGACCACCGCCCCCCACAGGACCCAGGCGACGCCGATGCCGCTCAGGACGAACCCGAGGTCGCCGGGGCCGAAGCCCTTGACCTCGGCCAGGTACAGCGGCGTGAAGGTCTGCGTCGTGGCGAACCAGGTCAGGTAGAAGATCGCGATCGCCAGGCAGACGACGACGTTGCGGGTTCGCAGGACCGCGCCGAGCCCGGTGACCCCGTGCGTCTCCGGTGCATCGGTGTCCATGGCGAGCGTCGCCGGGTGCCGCAGCCGCAGGTCGCGGACGAGCTTGAGCACCAGGGCGGCCATGAGCAGGCCGGGCAGCACGGTCGCGTAGAACGCCGTCCGCCAACCCCAGGTCTCGGCCAGCCAGACCGTGACGATCGGGCCGAGGACCCCGCCGAGCAGCCCGGCCGACGACCCCTGCAGCAACCCCATGTTGAGGCCGCGGCGGCGCGGGGTGGACGAGTGCAGCATCAGCGGCTGGGACAGCGGCAGCACCGCCCCCTCCGCGGCCCCCATGAGCGCCCGGAACAGCAGCAGGCTGGCCAGCCCGCCGACCAGGCCGGAGAAGGCCGAGAACAGGGTGAAGGTGAGGATCGCGGCGATCAGCAGCGGCTTGCGCCGGTCGAGGCGGTCGGAGAGGAAGCCGACGCAGATGCCGGCCACCGCCCAGGTGAGCGCGGGGACGCCGCCGAGCAGGCCGATGTCGGCGTTGCTCAGCCCGAGCTCGTCCTTGAAGTAGGGGGTGAGGAAGTTCAGCGCCAGCCGGTCGAAGAAGACGAAGCCGAAGGTGCTGAACAGCACGGCCAGCAGGACGTTCTGGTAGTGCCCACCCCGCGGCGGCGGGGTGTAGTCCGACTCGGCCCGGCCGGTCGGAGCGGGGACGGTGGTGGCCATCGCGGGCTCCTGGTCGGGACGGGCGTCAGCGGATGAGGGTCTCGACGAAGTCGGCACCGATGCCGACGCGGTCGTAGTGCTCGCGGCACAGCGCCAGGTAGTCGTGGACGTCGAAGTAGCCGGCGCCGTTGCCGTCCTCGTCCAGCCAGACGAGCGGGCCCTTGACGACGAAGAAGGCGCGCATCGGCTCGTCGGACTCGTAGGCGACCAGCGTGTGGCCCTCACCGGGGGTCTCGAAGACGAACGAGCCCTGCGTCGCCGTCCACGGCTGCTCGAGGTAGCCCCACTTGCCGCTGATCGTGTAGGCGAACACCTCGTGCGGGTGGTAGTGCCGGTTGACCAGGCCGGCCGACCTCGCCCACAGGATGTCGGCCCAGCGGTTGTCCCGCGGGGAGATCCACAGCGGGCGGGAGCCGACGGTCTCGCTCAGCGGCACGTAGTAGCGCTCGTCCTCGACCGGGGCGTACTGGTGGAAGACCTCGGGCTGCGCGTCGGGCTTGAGCGCGTTGACGATCGGCTTGAGGTCGCGCCAGAACTCGTTCGTGGGGGCCTCGGGCATGGGTGGTCCTCCTCCGGGGACTGGGTGCTGCGTCACACCTGCGTGACGCCGGAGGGGAGTCAATGGCACCGCGAGCCCGGGGTCTTCCGTGTGCCGGACACCCGGTTGTCGCGTTCCGGACACCCGGTCAGGAGACGCCGAGGCGGGCGATCGGCTCGACCAGCTCCCGCTCCTCGTAGGACAGGTGCGACAGCAGCGTGTCGCCGAGCAGGTCGACGGCGGCGCGCAGGTCGTCGATGCCGCCGTCCCCGGACACCAGCGCGACCAGCGCCCGGTCGACGCCCTCGAGGACGTCGTGGATGACGGCGTGCTCCTGCTCGAGCCGGTCGATCACCGGCGCCAGCCGGGGGTCGCCCGCCCGCAGGTGCGGGAACAGCGAGCGGTCCTCGAGGGTGTGGTGGGTGGTCACCACGCGGCAGTACGCCTCGCAGTAGGTGCCCAGCGTCCAGTTGTTCTGCCGCATGGTCATCGTGCTGACGTGCGAGCGGGCGGTGCCGACGTCCAGCGTCCCGGCGGCGACCTGCTCGACGAGGTCCCGCACCTGGGCGAGCTCGGCGCGCAGGTGGTCGTGGACGTCGATGAGGTGCTGGCCGGCCGCCTGCTCGTGCGGGGTGTAGGTGCGCTGCGGGTCGCGGGCCGGACCGGTGGGGCGCTCGGTCTCGTCCCACAGCCGGGTGCCGCTGCGGCGGGTGCCGTCGTCGGGGGTGGGGACGACGGCGAACGCGCCGCCCGTCACCGCCGGCCGCGGCGCCGGCGCCTCGGCGGCCCGGCCCCCCGACCGCTCGGCCGCCACCAGCTCGCGCACGCCCGGGGCCACCTCGGCGGCGAAGCGGCGCAGGTCGTCGGGGTCATCACTGCCCAGGATGAACGCGCTGACGCCCTCCCGGAGGGCCAGCTCGGCCAGTTCCTCGGCCCACTGCTCGGCCGGGCCGTGCAGCTGCCCGCGTCCGGCCGTGGTGAAGCGGCCGCTGACGTTGAGCAGCCGGCGCACGTCCGCGGGCTTCCGCCCCGCCTCCAGCGCGGCGTCGTCGACGATCGCGTTCCCGGCGGCGAGGTCACCGGGCTGCAGGTAGGACAGCGACGGCAGCCAGCCGTCGGCCCGGCGGCCGGTGAGGGCGAGCATCTTCGGCTTGTAGGCGCCCAGCCAGATGCCGACGTCGTGCGCGGGCGCCGGGCCGCGCTTGGCACCCACCACCCGGTAGTGCTCGCCGTCGACGCGGACGCCGCCGCGCGCGTCGG
This sequence comes from Geodermatophilus sp. SYSU D00815, assembly GCF_054050035.1. Taxonomy (NCBI): domain Bacteria; kingdom Bacillati; phylum Actinomycetota; class Actinomycetes; order Geodermatophilales; family Geodermatophilaceae; genus Geodermatophilus; species Geodermatophilus sp. SYSU D00815. Next base: position 47,451 of record NZ_JBJGYO010000019.1, read on the forward strand.
CGTCCCACACCTGCCGGATGACCTCGATGGCCTCCTCCAGCGCGCGCACGCCCTGACCGGCGGTCAGCCGGCGGCCGCCCATGGCCTCGACGGCGTCCCGGAACGCGCCGGCGCCCAGGCCGAGCTCGACCCGGCCGCCGCTGAGCAGGTCGAGGCCGGCCACGCTGCGGGCCAGCACGGCCGGCGGCCGCAGCGGCAGGTTGGTGACGTTCGCCGCCACGTGCACGCGCTCGGTGCGCGCCGCGACCCAGGACAGCAGCGTCCAGGTGTCGAGGAAGGCCGGCTGGTACGGGTGGTCCTGGAAGGTGACCAGGTCCAGCCCCGCCTGCTCGGCGAGGACGGAGAGCCCGACCACCCGCGCGGGATCGGCGGCGGCGGGGGTGAGGAAGGCGCCGAAGAGGAGGGCGTGGCCGTGGTCGGGCATGGGGTGCCAATCGTCTGCGGGACAGAACATCTGGAATGTACAACGTCTGGCGCGCCGCGCTAGGCTGGTGCGGTGACCGACGACGGCCGCCTCGACGCCGACCTCGGCTGGATGCTCGGCGTCGTCTTCCGCGGCTACGCGCAGGCCGCCGGGCACGTGCTCGCCGACCTGCCCGGCGGGCCGCGCGGCTACCAGGTGCTCACCGCCGCGGTCGACGAGCCGGTGCGCAACCAGGGCGCGATCGGGGCGGAGCTGGGCATCGACCGGACGGTCCTCACCTACCTGATCGACGACCTCGAGCGGCAGCACCTGGTGGAGCGCCGGCCCGATCCCGCCGACCGCCGCAGCCGCCTCGTCGTCGCCACCGACACCGGCCGGGCCGCGTGGCAGGACCGCCGCGACGCGCTGCGGCGGGTGGAGGCCCACGTGCTGGGCCCGCTGCCGCCGGCCGAGGCCGAGACGTTCCGCGCCCTGCTGCAGAGGGTCGCCTGCGGCTGGCAGGCCCTCGACCCGCTGCGCGACCTCTGCGCGGTGGTGGAGGCCGCCGAGGAGCAGCGGCCGGCCAGCTAGCGGCCGGCCAGCGCCCGGTCGACGGCGTCGGGCAGCGGTCCGCGGAACTCGGGCCCGTGGCCCGGGACCAGCGTGTCCGCCGGCAGGGTGCGCAGCCGGTCGAGGGTGGCGACCATCTGCCGCTCGTCCTCGTTGAACACCCCCGGCAGCAGCTGCGGCCCCTCGGGCAGGCGGGAGAGGGGGTGGCCGGTGACCAGCGCGTCACCGGAGAACAGCACGCCGGCTGCCGGGTGCAGGTAGGCGGTGTGCCCGCTGGTGTGGCCCGGCGCCGCCACCGGGACGAGCCGGCCGGGGACGTCGAGCGGGACGTCGGCGGCCACGGCCGCGACGTCGGGCAGGGCCATCCGCGCGTGCGGGAGCACGGCCCGCAGGGTCTGGCCGACCCACGTGGCGCCGCGCCGGCTGCGGCACTGGAGCAGCATCTCCAGCGGCGTGATCTGTTGCAGGTGCTCCCGCCGGGCGTGCCGGGCCTCCTCCGTCCCCGTGCACACCGGCGCGCCCGACCGGCGCGCCAGCGCGGGGATCCCGCCCATGTGGTCGAGGTGCGCGTGGGTCAGCACGATCGCGGCGACGTCCTCGGGACGCCGCCCGACCGCGGCCAGGGACCGCACGACCGACGCCACGTCGTTGGGGTAGCCGGCGTCGACGAGGGTGACGGCGTCCCCCTCGACGACCAGCGCCCAGTTGACGTTGGTCCCCGTCACCATGTGGACGTCGTCGGTGATCCGGGTGAGCTCCACCGCGCTCACCCCCGCACGCGCGCCGGTTCCACCCGGCCGGCCACCTCGCCGAGGGAGATCCGCCCGCCGGCGGTGCCCGGCGCCGTCGCGGCGATCACCACCTCGTCGCCGTCCTCGAGGAAGGTGCGGGTGGAGCCGTCGGCGAGGGTCAGCGGCTCGGCGCCGCCCCACGAGAGCTCGATGAACGAGCCGCGCTGGTCGCGCTCCGGGCCGCTCACGGTGCCGGAGGCGAACAGGTCGCCGGTGCGCAGGCTCGCGCCGTTCACCGTCAGGTGCGCCAGCTGCTGGGCCGGCGTCCAGTACATGCCGGCGAACGGCGGGCAGCTGACCAGCTCGCCGTCGAGCCGCACCTCCAGCCGCAGGTCGAGGCCCCACGGCTCGGCGGCGGCGTCGTCGAGGTAGGGCAGCAGTGGCACGTCCCGCTCGGGTGGGCGCACCCGGGCCGCCTCCAGCGCCGCGAGCGGCACCACCCAGGGCGAGACCGAGGTGAGGAAGGACTTGCCGAGGAACGGGCCGAGCGGCACGTACTCCCACGCCTGCAGGTCGCGGGCCGACCAGTCGTTGACCAGGCAGACGCCGAAGACGTGCTCGGCGAGGTCGCCCAGCGGCACCGGGGTCCCGAGTTCCGAGGGGACGGCGACGACGAACCCGACCTCGGCCTCGATGTCCAGCCGCTCCGAGGGGCCGAACGTCGGACCGCCGTCCCCGCGGCGCTGCCCGCAGGGCCGCACCACCGGCGTGCCCGAGACGGCCACCGTGCCGGCGCGGCCGTGGTAGCCGATCGGCAGGTGCCGCCAGTTCGGCGTCAGCGGCTCGGAGTCGGGCCGGAACATGCGGCCGAGGTTCTCGGCGTGGTGGCGGGAGCTGTAGAAGTCGACGTAGTCGGCCACCTCGACCGGCAGGTGCAGCGCCACCTCCGCGCGCGGGATCAGGTGCGGCTCGACCGCGCGCCGGTGCGAGGGCCCGGTGAGCCAGTCGGTCACCTGCTCGCGCTGCTCCCGCCAGGCCCGCGGCCCCAGCGCCAGGAACTCGTTGAGCGAGCCGGTGCGGTGCACCGGGTCCTCGGTCAGCCCGCCCAGGTCGAGAACGTGCTCACCGACGGCGATGCCCGTGCGGCGGGGACCGCCCCGGGCGGAGAAGACGCCGTAGGGCAGGTTGTCCAGGCCGAAGCCGGTGCCGTCGGGCAGGTCCAGCCAGGTCACGCCGCCCCCTCCCCGCCGAGATCGGCGGTCTCGCACGGTGTCGCGGTCGACGGCGTGCCGGACCGCCGATCTCGCCGCCCGGCCGTCACGCCGACGGCCCCCGGCCCGACCAGGTCCAGGCGTAGCGGCCGTCGTCCACCGCCGTCCCGCCCTCGCCGAGCTCGAGCGGCCGGAAGGTGTCGACCATGACCGCCAGCTCGTCGAAGAACTCGACCCCGAGCGCGCGCTCGACCGCGCCCGGCTGCGGGCCGTGGCTGTGCCCGCCCGGGTGCAGGCTGATCGAGCCCTTGCCGATGCCCGAGCCCTTGCGCGCCTCGTAGTCGCCGTCGACGTAGAACATGACCTCGTCGCTGTCGACGTTGGAGTGGTAGTACGGCACCGGCACCGCCAGCGGGTGGTAGTCGACCTTGCGGGGCACGAAGTTGCAGATCACGAAGTTGGACCCCTCGAAGACCTGGTGCACCGGCGGGGGCTGGTGCACCCGCCCGGTGATCGGCTCGAAGTCGGCGACGTTGAAGGCGTAGGGGTAGAGGCAGCCGTCCCAGCCGACGACGTCGAACGGGTGCTCCGGCACGACGTGCACCGTGCCGGCCAGCCCGCCGGGCCCGGTGCCGCGGTGCTTGACGTACACCTCGACGTCGGTGCCCTCGACCAGCAGCGGCGCAGCGGGCGCGCGCAGGTCCCGCTCGCAGTACGGCGCGTGCTCGAGGAACTGCCCGTAGCGCGACAGGTACCGCCTGGGCGGGGCGATGTGGCTGTTGGCCTCGATGGCGTAGGTGCGCAGCGGCTCGTCCCCGGTGGGGAGCCACCGGTGCGTGGTCGCCCGGGGCAGGACGACGTAGTCGCCGCGCCCGACCTCGAGCGCGCCGAACACCGTCTCCACGGTGGCGGCCCCGCGCTCGACGTAGACGCACTCGTCGCCGGTGGCGTTGCGGTAGTAGGGGCTGGGCAGCGACGACACGGCGTAGGAGATGCGGACGTCGCCGTTGCCGAGCACCAGCCGCCGCCCGGTGACCGGGTCGACCGCCTTGTGCTCCTCGCCGGGGAACAGGTCGTGCAGCTTCAGGTGCCGGGGCACCAGCGGGCTGTTCGGGGTGGTCGCCTGGTCGGGCAGCTGCCACGGGCGGGCGTCGACCATCGCCGAGGGGATGCCCCGGTGGTAGAGCAGCGAGGAGTCCGAGGAGAAGCCCTCCTCGCCCATGAGCTCCTCGGAGTACAGCCCGCCGTCGGGACGGCGGAACTGCGTGTGCCGCTTCGGCGGGACCTCGCCCACCTGCCGGTAGAACGCCATCGGGACACCTCCGGGGATCGGGGGCTTCCGGTACCGGAAGCCCCGCGGCGACGGGGGCCTCCGGTACCGGAAGCCCCGACAGGGGTTACGCGGGGACGGGGACTGGTCGGGCGAGGAGCCGGGTCACCGCGGGGGCGACGTCGGCGGCGCGGGTGCAGACGGCGGCCACGTGGGCGTCGGGGCGCAGCACCCACAGCTCGTCGGGGCGGGCGCCGAGGGCCTCGCGCAGCGCGGGGGTCGGGTCGAGGTCGGCGAGGCGGTGCACGGCGACCGGCGGTCCGGCCGGCAGCCCCTCGGGCGGCGCGGCGTCGTCCCCGACCAGCACGGTGACGCCCTCGCGGGCGAGCCGCCGCAGGCGGACGACGTCCGGCCGGCCGGGCACCGTGACCGGGCAGTCGGGCACGAGCACGCCGGGGGCGGGGACGGGGACGTCGCCGCGGGCCGGGCGGCCGGTGGACGGGCGGCGCGGGTCGGGGGTGGTCAGCGGCGAGCCGACGTACCAGAACGGCTCGGCCAACCGCCCCGAGTCCACCCGCGCCCGGGCGGCGGGGTCGGTCGCGGCCCGCTCGAGCACGTCGGCCCGGTGCCGGGCCTCCTCCTCGGTGCCCGGCACGAGGAAGCGCATGGTCGCGCTGGTGACGTCGAGGTTCTCCAGCGCCGCGGCGTGCCGCTCGGCGGAGTAGCTCTCCAGCAGCTCGGCCGGCGCCCAGCCCCGCGCGACGAAGGCGATCTTCCAGGCGGCGTTCTCCGCGTCGAGGACGCCGGAGTTCAGGCCGCGGGCGCCGAACGGCGCGTACACGTGCGCCGCGTCGCCGGCGACCAGCACGCGGCCCACCCGCATGCGGTCGACCACGCGGGAGGAGAACCGGTAGACCGACTTCCACACGACCTCGTGGGGCCGCTCGCCGATCACCCGGCGGATCCGCCGGTCCAGCCCACCGCAGGCCTCCTCGGCGGCGAGGTCGAAGTCCGGCGGCACCTGCCAGTCGATGCGGAACGTCGAGCGGGGGCAGGGGTGCACGAGCACCTGCCGGCCGGGGTTCCACGCCGGGTCGAACCAGAACCGGCGCTCGGTCTCCCAGCCGGGGAGGTCGGTGCGGACGTCGCAGATGAGGAAGCGATCACCGAACGAGCGCCCCGGGAACGTCAGGCCCAGCGCCGCCCGCACGTCGTCGCTGCGCGGCCCGGTGCAGGCGACGGCGAACGACCCGCGCACGGTCGCGCCGCCGGCGCAGGCGACCGTCACGCCGGAGTCGTCCTGCGCGATGCCGGTGACCCGGTGCCCCCAGCGCACCTCCACCAGCGGCTCGTCAGCGATCCGCTCGTCGAGCAGCTGCTCGGTCTCGCACTGGGAGATGTTCACGAACGGGGGGAAGGGGGAGCGGCCGCGGTCGGCGAAGGTGACGGAGAACAGCTCGCGGTCGCGGTGGAAGGTGCGCGCCGTCGTCCAGGTGACGCCGCGGCGGGCGATCTCGGCGCCGATCCCGACGGCGTCCCACACGTCGAGGACGTCGCGCTGCTGGCAGATCGACCTGCTGCCGACCAGGTCCCGCCGGGGGCGGGCGTCGAGGACGACGACGTGCAGGCCCCACCGGGCCAGCAGCAGCGCCGCGGTCTGCCCGACCGGCCCGCAGCCGAGGACGAGGACCGGCGGGGTCATCCCTGCAGCTCCGCCCAGACGGCGCGGTCGCGCTCCGCGGTCCAGATCACCGGGCGCTCGACGCCCTCGAGCTCGTCCCACAGCCGGGCGACGTCGAAGGGCAGGCAGTGCTCGAAGATCGGCCAGGCGCCGTACCGCGGTGCGGGCGGCGGCGAAGGCGTCCCCGAGCGTGCCGCCGGAGCGGTGGACCTCGCCGGCGGTGCGCTGCATGGTGAGCAGGAAGTCGCGGGTCTGCTCGATCGCGGCGTCGACCTGCGCGCGGCCGCGGGCGATGGCGCCGCGGCCGCCGACCAGCTGCTGCGCGCCGAGGGCCGCGACCCGGTCGAGGGTGTCGCCCGCCCAGTCGAAGTGGAACGCGTCGCCGGTGTAGAGCGCGGCCTGCGACTCGACGAGGTCGCCGGCGAACAGGATCCGCTGCTCGGGCAGCCAGGCGACGACGTCGCCCTCGGTGTGCCCGCGGCCGAGGAACGCGAGCACCAGCCGGCCGCGGTCGCCGCCGAGCTCGATGGTGAGCCGGTCGCGGAAGGTCAGCGTCGGCCAGGTGAGGCCGGGGATCGACCCGGGTTCCTCGAACAGCCGGGGCATGCGGCCGTACTCGCTCTCCCAGTCCTGCCGCCCGCGCTCCGCGATGAGCTGCCGGGTCTGCTCGCTGCTGACGATCACCTCGGCGTCGAACGCGCTCGCGCCCAGCACGCGGACGGCGTGGTAGTGGGACAGCACCAGGTAGCGCACCGGCTTGTCGGTGTGCTCGCGCAGCCTGGCCAGCCAGCGCCGGGCGGCGACCGGGGTGGCGAGGGCCTCGAAGCAGACGAGGAAGTCCTCGCCCTCGATCGCGCCGATGTTGGGGTCGCCCTCGGCGGTCAGGGCGTAGACGCCGTCGGCGAGCACCTCGAGGGTCTGCTGCTTGACGCCGAGGTCGGCGGAGGACGCGAACGGCGTGGCGGCCATGCGGCGAGCCTAGGCAGTCCGTGACGGGGGCCACAGACCGTCGGCCGCGGTCCAGCGCAGCGGCAGCCGCTTGACCCCGCGCTGGAAGTTCGACCGCAGCAGCGCCGGCTCGCCGGCGAGCTCGAGCGTGCTCGTGCGGCGCAGCAGGGCGCCGAACAGCGCGCGCATCTGCGCCTTGGCCAGCTGGGCGCCGAGGCAGAAGTGCGGGCCGTGGCCGAAGGACAGGTGCGGGTTGGGCGCGCGGCGGACGTCGAAGCGGTCGGGGTCGGCGAACACGGCCTCGTCGCGGTTGGCGGAGGTGAAGGAGACGACCACCTTGTCGCCGGCCCGCACGTCGACGTCGCCGAGGCGCACCCCGGTGGCGGCGGTGCGGCGGAACACCATGACCGGCGTCCACCAGCGCAGCATCTCGTCGACCGCGCCGGGCAGCAGCGAGGGGTCGGCGCGGACCGCGGCCAGCTGCTCCGGGTGCCGCAGGAGCGCGATCAGCCCGCCGGGCAGGCCGTTGCGCAGCGTCTCGTTCCCGGCGACGGCGAACAGCCAGAACATGTTCTCGAACTCGGCGTCGCTGACCCGGCCGCCCTCCTCGTCCCGCTCCGCCAGCAGGACCGACATGACGTCGTCGCCGGGGGAGCGGCGCTTCTCCTCGGCGAGCAGCCGGGCGTAGAGGTAGAGGTCGGGCATTCCGGCGCGGGTGCGCGGGTCGGGCATCCGCCCCTCGGCGTCGGGCCGCGGGCGCGCCGCGAGCGCCTCCCGCGCCATCGCCGTCCCGCCGGTGCCGTCGAAGGCGGCGGAGACCGCGTAGTCGGGGTCCTGCCAGCCGATGACCCGGTTCGACCAGTCGAACAGCAGCCACCGGTCCTCGGCCGGCACGCCGAGGACGTCGGCGAGGGTGAGCAGCGGCAGGTCGGCGGCGACGTCCTCGGCGAAGTCGGTCACCCCCTCGGCGGCACCGCCGATCGTGCGGGCGACCAGCCCCTCGGCCGTCGCCTCGATCGACGCGGTGAGAGCGGCGACCGCCCGCGGGGTGAACGAGCGCGCCAGCAGCCGCCGCAGCCGGGAGTGCTCCGGCGGGTCCATGTTGAGCATCATCCGGCGCACCCAGGCCAGGTCGGCGGCGTCGCGGACCTGGGTGGCGCCCAGCCAGGAGGAGAACGTCGCGGGGTCGCGCAGCACCCGCTCGACGTCGGCGTGCCGCAGCACCAGCCAGAACCCCGGCCCGGCGGGCAGGCCGTGCAGCGCCGGCTCCGGCACCCAGGTGACCGGTGCCCGCGCGCGCAGCTCGCGCAGCAGGGCGAACGGCGGGCCGTCCTCGTAGGTCGCCGGGTCGACGAGCGGGACGGGGTCCATCGGCGCTCAGGCGTCGAAGTCGACGGTGACCGCGTCGGTGACCGGCAGCGACTGGCAGGTGAGCACGTAGCCGGCCGCGACCTCCTCGGGCTCCAGGGCGTAGTTGCGGCGCATCTCCACCTCGCCGTCGGTGACGCGCGCGCGGCAGGTGCCGCACACCCCGCCCTTGCAGGCGAACGGCAGGTCGGCGCGCACCCGCTGGGCGGAGTCGAGGATCGGTTCGTCGCGGGGGAGGGTCAGCGGCGTCGAGCGCCCGTCGAGGACGACGGTCACCGCGCTGCTGGGGCCGGTGACGGTCTGGTCGTCGCCGCGGACCGGCTGCGGCGGGACGTCGTCGACGTAGAACAGCTCCTGGTGCACCTTCTCCCGCGCAACGCCGAGCTCGGCGAGCAGCGCGCGGGCGTCCTCCACCATCCCGTGCGGCCCGCACAGCCACCAGTGGTCGACGTGCTCGACGTCGACGAACGCGTCGACCAGCGTGCGCAGCCGCTCGCCGTCGAGCCGGCCGGTGGTGAGCTCGGCGTCGCGCGGCTCGCGGGAGAGCACGTGCACCAGCTGCAGCCGGGTGCCGTAGGCGTCCTTCAGGTCGGCCAGCTCGTCGGCGAACATCACCGTGCTCGTGCGCCGGTTGCCGTAGAAGACGGTGACCGTGGACTCGCCGTCGCGCAGCACCGAGCCGGCCAGGCTGATCGCCGGCGTGATGCCCGACCCCGCGACGACGAAGACGTGGTCGCCCGGCACCGACAGGTCCGCGGTGAAGGTGCCCGACGGCGGCAGCACCTCGATCTCGTCGCCCGGCCGCACCTCGTGCACGAGGTAGGAGGAGAAGAAGCCGCCCGGCACCTCGCGCACGCCGACCCGCGGCGGCGCGCCCACCGGGGCGCAGATGGAGTAGGAGCGGCGCTCGTCGCGGTCGTCGACGACCCGGCGCAGGGTGAGCGCCTGGCCGGGCCTGAACCGGTAGTCCTCGGCCAGCTCCTCGGGGACGTCGAAGGTGACCGCGACGGCGTCGTCGGTGAGCCGCTCGACCTTCGCGACCCTGAGCGGGTGGAACCGCGGCCGGCGGCGCGTGCTGGTCGGTGCGGTCACGGCGCTCAGATCTCCTTCACGTGCTCGAACGGCTCGCCGCAGGCGCGGCAGCGGCGCAGGGCCTTGCAGGCGGTGGCGCCGAACTCGCTCAGCTCGACGGTGTCGCCCGACCCGCACTGCGGGCAGGCGGCGGTGCGCCGGGTCGGGCCCAGCCGCAGCGGCACCGGGCCGGCGCCGCGCACCGGCGCCCTCCCCGGCGGGGCGATGCCGCCGGCGGCCAGCTTGCGGCGGCCCTCGTCGGTGATCCAGTCCGTCGTCCAGGCGGGGGAGAGGACCGTGCGCACGTCGACGTCGGGGAAGCCCGCCGCGTGCAGCGCGTGCACCAGGTCGGCGCGCATCACCCCCATCGCCGGGCAGCCGCTGTAGGTGGGGGTGATCTCGACGACGACGGTCCCGTCCTCGACCCGCACGTCGCGCAGCACGCCCAGGTCGGCCAGCGTGAGCATGGGCAGCTCGGGGTCGGTCACGGTCTCCGCGACCGCCCGGGCGTCCACCGAGATGGCCGTCTCGGTGGTCACCAGGTGGCCGCCGGGTGCCGGCGGGCCAGGCCCTGCAGCTCGGCGAGCAGCTCGGTCAGCTCCTCGCCGTGCCGCCCGTGGCGCCCGGCCGGCTCGGCGTCGGCCGGCCACCCCGGCACCCGCAGCGTCGCCCGCTCGAGCACCTCGGTGAGCACGTCGTGCACCTCGCCGCGCACGTCGGCCGGGTCGACGGCGACACCGGCCGCGACCAGGCGCCGCTCGACGTCGGTGGCGGTGAAGGCGTCGGCCAGCAGCGGCCAGACCGCGTCGGCGCCCTCCTGCGCCCGCCGGTGCGACTCCGCCGTCCCGTCGCCGAGGCGCAGCACCCACCGGGCGGCGTGGTCGCGGTGGTAGGCCAGCTCGTTGACGCCCTTGGCGGCGATCGCCGCGAGCACCGGGTCGCGGGACCCGCGCAGCCGGGCGAACACCGCCAGCCGCACCGTCGAGGCGGCGAGCAGCCGGACCACCGTCCGCGCGAAGTCGCCGTTGGGCGCCTCGACCAGGCCGCTGCTGCGGAACTCGTCGGCGTCCCGGAAGTACGCCAGCGCGTCCTCGTCGGGGATCGAGTCGGTGGCCCGCTCGCGGGAGCGGCCGAGCGCGCCCGCCGAGCCGGCGCGGGCCAGCAGCAGCCGCGCCTGCCCGAGCAGGTCGAGGGCGATGTTGCCGATCGCCACCTCCTCCTCGAGCTCCGGCGCGTTGGTGATCCACTGGGTCAGCCGCTGGGCCAGCACGAGGGCGTCGTCGCCGAGCATGAGGCAGTAGGCGCCCAGGTCGGCGGCGTCGACGCCGTCGGGGACCGTGGTGTCCACCCCGGCGAGCGGGTCGTCGAAGCCGGTGCCGAACGCCCAGTGCCCCGCGTCGTCGTGCGCGTTGGCCAGCGCGTCGTAGACCGTTTCCTCATGCATGGGAGCGCCTTCCGGCCCCCTCCCAGGGGTCCCGCGCCGAGGAACGAGGTGCGGGGGAGGGAGGGGGTCCTTCACATGTGGGGGACGTTCTCGGGGATCTCGTAGAACGTGGGGTGGCGGTAGACCTTGTCGCCGCTCGGGGCGAACATCGGGTCCTTCTCGTCGGGGCTGGACGCGGTGATGTCGGCGGCCTTGACCACCCAGATGCTCACGCCCTCGTTGCGCCGCGTGTAGAGGTCGCGCGCGGCGTGCACGGCCATCTCGTCGTCCGGCGCGTGCAGCGACCCGACGTGCACGTGGTTGAGCCCGCGCTTGCCGCGCACGAAGACCTCGTACAGCGGCCAGTCGCGCCGCGACGCGGCCGGCCGCGGCTCGACCGGGACGTCGGCCGACGTGGGGACGGCGCCGTGCCCGCCCTCGGCCGTCATGTCGCTCATGCGCCGTGCTTCTCCGCGTAGGCGGTGGCCGCCTCGGTGACCCAGGCGTTGTCGTCGCGCGCGGCCCGGCGGCGGGCCAGCCGCACCCTGTTCATCGGCCCGTCGCCGCTGACGACCTTCTTGAACTCGGCCCAGTCGATCTCCCCGAACCGGTAGTGGCCCGTCCCCGCGTCGTAGGAGAGGTCCGGGTCGGGCAGCGTGACGCCGAGGAACTCCGCCTGGGGCACGGTCATGTCGACGAAGCGCTGGCGCAGCTCGTCGTTGGTGTGCCGCTTGATGCCCCACGCCATCGACTGGGCGGTGTTGGGGCTGTCGGCGTCGGGCGGGCCGAACATCATCAGCGACGGCCACCACCACCGGTCGACGGCGTCCTGCACCATCGCCCGCTGCTCGTCGGTGCCGCGCATCATCGTCATCAGCAGCTCGTAGCCCTGCCGCTGGTGGAACGACTCCTCCTTGCAGATGCGGATCATCGCCCGCGCGTAGGGCCCGTAGGAGGAGCGGCACAGCGGCACCTGGTTGCAGATCGCCGCGCCGTCGACCAGCCAGCCGATGACGCCGACGTCGGCGTAGGTGAGCGTCGGGTAGTTGAAGATCGAGCTGTACTTCTGCCTGCCCTCGACCAGCTTGTCGGTGAGGTCGGCCCGGTCGGCGCCGAGGGTCTCGGCGGCCGAGTACAGGTACATGCCGTGGCCGGCCTCGTCCTGCACCTTGGCCAGCAGGATCGCCTTGCGCCGCAGGCTCGGGGCGGCCAGCAGCCAGTCGCCCTCGGGCTGCATGCCGATGATCTCCGAGTGCGCGTGCTGCGCGATCTGGCGGATCAACGTCCTGCGGTAGCCCTCCGGCATCCAGTCCCGCGGCTCGATCCGGTGGTCGGCGGCGATCGTGGCGTCGAAGTGCCGCTGCAGCGCGGTCTCGTCGACGGCGGGGCGGTCCAGGGGAGGCGCGGACATCTCGTTCCCTCGGGGTGCGACGGCGATCGGCCAATTACTGACCGGTTGGTCGGTAATGAGTCTGCCGCAGGGTGACGCGGGGCACAAGTGCGGCTTGACAGCGCTCGGCGGGAGGGGTTGGTTACTGACCGTCCGGTCGGTATTTGGGGACGACGCCCGCCGACCGCCCGGCGACGACGCTGCCGACGACGAGAGGCAGGCCATGACGGCTGCGACCAGCGAGAACAGCACCGCCGAGAGCTCCCGGCCGCTCGGCGAGGCGCCCCCGCCGGCCCTGCTCGACGACGCCGAGCGGCTCGGGGTCGACGAGCTGCGCGCCCTCCAGCTGGACCGCCTCCGGTGGACCCTGCGGCACGCCTACGAGAACGTGCCGCACTACCGCCGCGCCTTCGACGAGGCCGGCGTCCACCCCGACGACTGCCACGAGCTCGCCGACCTCGCGCGGTTCCCCACCACCAGCAAGGCCGACCTGCGGGACAACTACCCGTTCGGCATGTTCGCCGTCCCGCGCGAGCAGGTCCGCCGGGTGCACGCGTCGTCCGGCACCACCGGCAAGCCGACCGTCGTCGGCTACACCGAGCGGGACCTCGCCACCTGGGCGACGGTCATGGCGCGGTCGATCCGGGCGGCGGGCGGCCGCGCGGGCGACGTGCTGCACAACGCCTACGGCTACGGGCTGTTCACCGGCGGCCTCGGCGCCCACTACGGCGCCGAGGCGCTCGGCTGCACGGTCGTGCCGGTCTCGGGCGGCATGACGCCGCGGCAGGTGCAGCTGATCACCGACTTCGAGCCGCGGATCATCATGGTCACGCCGTCGTACATGCTCACCGTCCTCGACGAGTTCGAGAAGCAGGGCCTCGACCCGCGGGCGTCGAGCCTGCGGATCGGGATCTTCGGCGCCGAGCCGTGGACCGAGCAGATGCGCCGCGAGATGGAGGAGCGGGCCGGCATCCACGCCGTCGACATCTACGGGCTGTCGGAGGTGATGGGCCCGGGCGTGGCCCAGGAGTGCGTGGAGACCAAGGACGGCCTGCACGTCTGGGAGGACCACTTCTACCCGGAGGTCATCGACCCGATCACCGGCGAGGTGCTGCCCGAGGGCGAGCGCGGCGAGCTGGTGTTCACGTCGCTGACCAAGGAGGCCGTGCCGGTCGTCCGCTACCGCACCCGCGACCTCACCCGGCTGCTGCCGGGCACCGCGCGGCCGGGCATGCGGCGCATGGAGAAGGTCACCGGCCGCACCGACGACATGATCATCCTGCGCGGGGTCAACCTCTTCCCGACCCAGATCGAGGAGGTCGTGCTGCGCACGCCGGGGCTGTCGCCGCACTTCTCGCTGCTGCTCACCACGCGCGGCCGGATGGACCACCTCACCGTGCAGGTCGAGGCCCGCCCGGACTGCCCGGCCGAGCGGCGGGCGCCGGCGGCCGACGAGGTGGCGACGGGGGTCAAGGACACCGTGGGGACGACGGTCGAGGTCGTCGTCGTGGACCCCGAGACGCTGCCGCGGTCGGTGGGGAAGCTGCAGCGGCTGGTCGACCGGCGGGACCGCGGATGACGGCGACCGCACCGGCCCGCCGCGGGCGGCCGGGCCACTCGCTGGACTCGCTGCTCGAGGTCGCCGTCGCCGCGTTCAACGAGCGCGGCTACGACGCCACGAGCATGGACGAGCTCGCCGCGCGGCTGGGCGTCACCAAGTCGGCGATCTACCACCACGTGCCCAGCAAGGTGGAACTGCTGCGGCTCGCGCTGGACCGCGCGCTGGACGGCCTGTTCGCCGTCACCGAGGAGCCCGGCGCCACCACGGGCCGGGCGATCGACCGGCTGGAGCACGTCGTCCGCGGCTCGGTGCGCGTGCTCGTCGACGAGCTGCCGTTCGTCACCCTGCTGCTGCGGGTGCGCGGCAACTCCGACGTCGAGCAGGCCGCGCTGGCCCGCCGCCGCGAGTTCGACCGCATCGCCACCGAGCTCGTGGCGGCCGCGGAGGAGGAGGGCGACGTCCGCCCCGACGTCGACCCCGCCGTCACCAGCCGGCTGCTGTTCGGCACCGTCAACTCGCTCACCGAGTGGTACCGCCCCGACCGCGGGCTCGACGCCGACGCCCTCGCCGACGCCCTCGTCGCCACCACCTTCGACGGCCTGCGCACCCGCTGACCCCGAGGGGCTTCCGGTACCGGAAGCCCGGGAGGAGGAGCACCTCGTGACCGCACCCCCGCTCGAGAGCCCCCTGCTCGAGAGCCGCCTGCTCGAGAGCTACGCCGCCGGCCGCTGGTACGCCGCGCCCGACGACGGCACCCCGATCGCCGACGCCGTGACCGGCGAGACCGTCGCGCGGATCAGCAGCACCGGCCTGGACGTCGGCGCGATGCTCGAGCACGCCCGCACCGTCGGCGGCCCGGCGCTGCGCGAGCTGACCTTCCACCAGCGGGCCGCCCTGCTCAAGCAGCTGGGCCTGCGGCTCATGGCCGGCAAGGACGCCTTCCACGCGCTCTCCCGCCGCACCGGCGCCACCGACCGCGACAGCGCCGTCGACGTCGACGGCGGGTTCGGCACCCTGCTGTCCTACGCCAGCAAGGGTCGCCGCGAGCTGCCCGACGACACCGTCGTCCTCGACGGCCCGGTCGAGCCGCTGGGCAAGCGCGGCACCTTCGTCGGCCAGCACCTCTACACCCCGCTGCGCGGCGTCGCGGTGCAGGTCAACGCCTTCAACTTCCCGGTCTGGGGGTTCCTGGAGAAGTTCGCGCCCGCGTTCCTCGCCGGCGTCCCGACGATCGTCAAGCCCGCCAGCCAGACCGCGTACCTCACCGAGGCCGTGGTGCGCGAGATCGTCGACTCCGGCCTGCTGCCCGAGGGCTCGCTGCAGCTGCTGGCCGGCAGCCCGGCCGGCCTGCTCGACGGGCTGGCCGGGCAGGACCTGGTGTTCTTCACCGGCTCGGCGGCGACCGCGCGCAAGCTGCGCAGCCACCCCGCGGTGGTGGCGAACTCGGTGCGGTTCAACGCCGAGGCCGACTCGCTCAACTGCGCCGTCCTCGGCCCCGACGCGACGCCGGGCACGCCCGAGTTCGACCTCTACGTCGACCAGCTGGTCACCGAGATGACCGTCAAGGCCGGGCAGAAGTGCACCGCGATCCGGCGGGCGTTCGTGCCGCGCGAGCTGGTGGACGACGTCGTCGAGGCCACCCGCGAGAAGCTGGCGCGGGTGGTCGTCGGCGCGCCGGGCGCCGAGGGCGTGACCATGGGCGCGCTGGCGAGCCTCGACCAGCGCGAGGAGGTGCTGCGCTCGCTCAAGGCCCTGCGCGGCGTCGCCGAGCTCGTCGCCGGCGACCCCGAGCACTTCGACGTCGTCGGCGCCGACCGCGACCGCGGCGCGTTCCTGCCGCCGCTGCTGCTGCGCTGCGACGACCTCGGCGCGGCCGAGCCGCACGACGTCGAGGCGTTCGGCCCGGTGAGCACGGTGCTGCCCTACGACGGCGTGGCCCACGCGGTGGAGCTGGCCGCCCGCGGGCAGGGCAGCCTGGTCGGCTCCGTGGTCACCCACGACCCGGGGTTCGCCCGGGAGTTCGTGCTCGGCGCCGCGCACGCGCACGGCCGCATCCTGGTGCTCGACCGGGACGACGCGAAGGAGAGCACCGGCCACGGCTCGCCGCTGCCGGTGCTCGTGCACGGTGGCCCCGGCCGCGCCGGCGGCGGCGAGGAGCTCGGCGGCGTCCGCGGCGTGCTGCACCACATGCAGCGCACCGCCGTGCAGGCCTCGCCCGACCAGCTCACCGCCATCGGCGGCCGCTGGGTCACCGGCGCGAAGCGCACCGACGACGGCGTCCACCCGTTCCGCAAGTCGCTGGCCGAGCTGCGCATCGGCGACTCGGTCACCGCCGGGCCGCGGACCGTCACCCTCGAGGACGTCGAGCACTTCGCGGAGTTCACCGGCGACACCTTCTACGCCCACACGGACGAGGAGGCCGCCCGCGCCAACCCGCTCTTCGGCGGCCGGGTGGCGCACGGCTACCTGATCGTCTCGTGGGCGGCGGGGCTGTTCGTCGACCCGGCGCCCGGGCCGGTGCTGGCCAACTACGGCGTCGACGACCTGCGCTTCCTCACGCCGGTCAAGCCGGGGGAGGAGCTCACGGTCACCCTCACCTGCAAGCAGATCAGCCCGCGCGGCGGCGCCGACCACGGCGAGGTCCGCTGGGACGCCGTCGTCGTGAACGGCGAGGGCAGGCCGGTGGCCACCTACGACGTCCTCACGATGGTGGCGAAGACCTGGCCGCCGGTCAGCTGAGCGCGCTGCGCACGAACGCCCAGACGTGCTTGCGGCGGCCGGCCTCGTCCCACCAGCCGTGCGCGGCGCTCAGGCGGGCGACGAGGTAGAGCCCGAGGCCGCCGTGCGCCGGGTCGCGGCCGACCGCCGGCGTCGGGCTGCGCTCGGCGGCGGCGTCGGTGACGTCGACGAGCCAGCCGTCGTCGTCCTGGCTCACGGTCACCCGCACCGGCGGCCGGCCGTGCCGGAGCCCGTTCGAGGCGAGCTCCTCGAACGTGAGCAGCAGGCGGTCGACGTCGCCCTCCCCGGCCGCCGCCGGGGGCGTGCGGCGCAGCACCTCCCGGTGCAGCCGCCCGCGGCCGATCGTGAGGTCGGCGGGGGTCGCCACCTCGCCGGTGAAGATCACCGTGCGCAGGCGCGGCGGTCGCGCCCGCCGCCACAGCGGCCGGCTCACGAGCCCGTGGCCCGGTCCGACGGGACCTCGTCGGGCACGCGGTTCGGTCCGGCCTCGGCCGGCCGGGGCCGGTCCTGGCGGTGCAGCCGGACGGCGACCAGCGCGACGTCGTCGTCGGGGCGGCCGTGCACGAGCCGGTCGAGCACGGCGTCGCAGAGCTCCCCGAGGGGCAGGTGCGCCAGCTCGCTCAGCGCGGCCCGCAGCTGGGCCAGCCCGCTGTCGAGGTCGGCGTCGCGCCGCTCGACGAGGCCGTCGGTGTAGAGCAGCACGGTCGCGTCGCGGTCCAGGCTGACGACCGACTCGGTGCGCGGCACGTCCGGGTCGACACCCAGCAGCCGCTCGGCGGGGACTGTCGCCAGGACGGTGACCTCCCCGGCGGGCGTCACCACGAACGGCGGCGGGTGGCCGGCGTTGGCCCACCGCATCCGGGTGACCCCGCGGGCGAGCTCGTCGGGCGTCTGCTCGAAGCGGGCGACCGCCGCGGTGGCCAGCGTGCGCACCTGGAGCAGGGACATGGAGCTGTCGAGCTTGCGCAGCAGGTCGGCCGGGCCGGCGTCGCTGCTGGTGGCGATCCCGCGCAGGAGGCTGCGCAGCTGGCCCATGGTCGCCGCGGCGGCGGTGTCGTGGCCGGCGACGTCCCCGATCACCAGCATCGTGGCGCCGTCGGACTGCAGGAACGCGTCGTACCAGTCGCCGCCGACGGCGGCCGCCTCGGCGGCGGGCAGGTAGCGGACGACGATCTCGGCGTGGTCGGGCTCGGGCGGCGCGGTGAGCATCGACCGCTGCAGCTGCAGGGCCAGCTGCTGCTGCTGGCCGTAGAGGCGGGCGTTGTCCAGCGCCAGGCCGGTGCGGTCGGCGACGTCCTGCGCCGTGGCCAGGTCGCCGTCGGCGGGCCGGCGGCCCTTCTCGTAGAGGAGGCTGAGCAGGCCCAGCGTGCGGCCCCGGCCGCGCAGCGGCAGCGCGACGGCCGAGGTCGGCCCCAGCTCGGTGAGCAGTTCCCGGGCCTCGCCCTCCGGGGTCAGCCGGAGCGCCTCCTCGCCGGTGACGTCGATCGCCTCGCCGGTCTCGAACGACCGCGCGACGGGCGCGATGGTGGGCAGCGCCTCCAGGCGGGCGCGGCCGTAGCGGGCCAGCAGGGACCGCGCGTTCGGGTCGCGGTGCCAGGTGCCGACCGCGCGCGGGTGGCCGTGCCCGTCGAGGACGCTGACGATGCAGGCGTCGGCCAGGGTGGGCACCGTCAGCCGGGGGATCCGGCGGGTGGCGACGTCGGCGGTGAGCGAGGCCGCCAGCTCGCTGCTGACCTGCGCCAGCAGCGCCAGCCGGGCGCCGGCCCGCTGGGCCTCCACCTCGGCGCGGCGGCGGTCGGTGACCTCGAGGAAGTAGACCGACAGGCCCTCCGGGCTGGGCCAGGCGCGCAGCTCGTACCAGCCGTCGAGCGGGGGCGGGTAGTAGGCGTCGAAGGTCACCGGCTGCTGCGAGGCCACGGCCCGGCGGTAGCTCTCCTCGAAGATCGAGCCCTGGGCCGCGGGGAAGGCCTCCCAGATGACCGCGCCGAGCAGCTCGTCGCGGCCGCGCCCGAGCAGCCGCTCGGCCTCGGCGTTGACGTAGGTGAAGCGCCACTCCCCGTCCAGCGAGTAGAAGCCGGCCGGCATCGCCTCGAGGACGCGGGCGACCCGCAGGTCGCCGCCGCGCTGCTCGGTGACGTCCGAGGCGACGCCGAGCAGCCGGCCGGCCGTCCCGCCCTCGTCGCAGAGCGCCCGGCCCCGGGCGGACACCCAGCGGGTCCCGCCGTCGGGCAGGACGACCCGGTAGACGGCGTCGAAGTCCCCGCACGTGCGGATGGCCGACTGCAGGGCGGCCGACACGTCGGGGAGGTCGTCGGGGTGGACGCGGGCGTTGAAGCCCTCGATGCTGCGGTCGAACCCCTCGTCGGGGCCGTAGCCGAAGATCTGCAGCAGGCGCTCGTCCCAGTCGAGCTCGCCGGTGACGAGGTCCCAGTCGAAGGTGCCGGTGCCGGCGGCCTCCAGCGCGAGCTCCCCCCGCAACCGGGCCGCGAGGTCGTCGAGGCGGAACTCGCCGTTGCCGGGTGCGCCCGGCCCGCGGGCCGCCGTCCTGTCCCCGGCCCTCGCGCTCGTGCTCTCGTCCACTCCAACCCTTCTGCACCCGGCCGCGGCCGGCGGTCACGCGCCCGTCGGCCTCCCGAGTATCCACGCCGGGTGCCGCGCATGCCGTTACCCGTCGGGCGGCCGGGGTAGGGCCGGGGAACCGCACACCGCGAACCCTGGGGGGGACGAGATGACCGGCACCGACAACCACTGGGTGGCGCAGGCGGTCCACGACCTGGGCTCCGCGCTCTGGCTCGGGGGATCGGTCATGGGCATCGCGGGGGTGAACAAGTCGGGCAGCGAGCTCACCCAGGGCATCGACCGCATCCGGGTGGCGAGCTCCGCGTGGACCCGCTTCGCCCCGGCCCAGTGGGCCGGCATCGCCGGCACGCTGCTCGCCGGGCTGCGGTTGACGCAGGTCGGCGGTCGGCGGCTGGCGCTGCAGAAGGGCTTCGGGACCGTCGGTGCCGTCAAGGCCGGGCTGGCGGTCGCCGGCGCCGGCGCCACCGCCTACGCCGCGTACACCGGCAGCCGGATCGGCGCGCTGGCCGAGGAGGCGCAGCGCCAGGGGACGCCGCTGGAGGTCAAGGACGCCACCCTGCCGGCACCGGGCACGCCCGAGGAGATCCGCACGTGGCAGCGCCGGCAGCGGCTGACGCAGTTCGCCGTGCCGGTGCTCGCGGGGGCGAACGTGGTGTGCAACTCCTGGCTCGTGCAGTCCTACCGGGCCGGCTCGACGCTCAAGGGCGTGGTCGGGCGCCTGCTGCCCGACTGAGCCGGCGGGCGCCGGACCGTCTTGATCCGGCGCCCCGCGGGTGGGTGGATGGCGGGGACCACATGCGTGCTCCCGCAGGAGGCCGCCGCGTGACGACCACCCCGACCGCCGAGCGTCCCGCCACCTTCGCCGCGCCGCGGATCGAGGCCGAGCAGCGCCCCGACGGCCGGCTGCTCGTCCGCTCGACCCAACTGCTGGGCGAGCACCCGGTCAGCGTCGTCCACTCCTTCCGCGCGCACAGCGAGGCGCACCCCGACCGGCTCCTGGTGGCCGAGCGCGGGCCCGACGGCGAGTGGGCGAGCTGGACGTGGGGCGAGGTGCGGGTCCTCGCCGACCGGCTGGCCCAGGGGTTCCTCGACCGTGGGCTGACCGGCCGGCCGGTGATGGTGCTCTCCGGCAACTCTCGGCTGCACCTGGCCGTCACCCTGGCCGCGCTGACCGTGGGCGTGCCGGTGGTGCCGACGAGCGTGGCCTACTCGCTGCAGAGCGCCGACCACGCCGAGCTGCGGGCGATGGCCGACCTGGTCGACCCCGGGCTGGTCGTGGCCGAGGACGCCTCCTTCGCCGCCGCGGTGGCGGCCGTGGGGCAGGGGCGGCAGGTGCTCAGCCGCGACGGCGTGCTCACCCCCGAGACGTTCGGCGCCGACCCGACCGCCGAGGTGGACCGGCGCTGCGCCGCGCTGGAGGGGACCGACGTCGCCAAGATCCTCTTCACCTCCGGCTCCACCGGGGCGCCGAAGGGCGTGGTCAACACGCACGGCATGCTCGCGGCCAACCAGCAGCAGATGCGCCAGGTGTGGCCGTTCCTCGACGAGGAGCCCCCGGTGCTGCTCGACTGGCTGCCCTGGTCGCACACCTTCGGCGGCAACCACGACCTGAACATGGTGCTGACCCACGGCGGGTCGCTGTGGATCGACGACGGCCGCCCGGCGCCGCCGCTGATCGGCCGCACCGCGCGCAACCTGGTCGACGTCCGGCCGACGCTGTACTTCAACGTCCCCGCCGGCTACGCCGCGCTGCTGCCGCTGCTGGAGGACGACGCCGACCTGGCCCGGGCGTTCCTCGCCCGGCTGCGCCTGGGCTTCTTCGCCGCCGCGGCGCTGCCGCAGCAGCTGTGGGACCGGCTCGAGGCGCTCAGCACCCGGCACGGTGGCTCCATGCGGATGACGACCTCGTGGGGGCTGACCGAGACCGCCCCGGCGGCGACGAGCGCACACTTCCCGATCACCCGCAGCGACGTGCTGGGCGTGCCGCTGCCCGGGGTGGAGGTGGCGCTGGTCCCGGTGGGGGAGAAGCGGGAGATCCGGGTGAGGGGCCCGAACGTCACGCCCGGCTACCACCGCGCCCCCGACCTCACGGCGGCGGCGTTCGACGAGGAGGGATACCTGCGCACCGGCGACGCCGGAGCGCTCGCCGACCCGGACGACCCGGCCGCCGGGCTGCTGTTCCGCGGGCGCATCGCCGAGGACTTCAAGCTGTCCACCGGCACCTTCGTCAGCGTCGGCACGCTGCGGCCGAAGCTGCTCTCGGCGTCGCGGGGGCTGCTGGCCGACGCGGTGCTCTGCGGTCAGGACGGCGACTTCGTCGGCGCGCTGGTGTGGCTGGCCCCGGCGCACGCCGGCCGGGTGGGGGAGGACGGCGTGCCGGAGGAGCCCCTGCGTGCCGAGCTGGCGGCGACGCTCCAGCGGCTGGCCGACGAGGGCGGCGGCTCCTCGCAGTCCGTGGAACGGCTGCTCGTGCTCACCGAACCCGCCCAGCTCGACGCCGGGGAGGTCACCGACAAGGGCTACGTCAACCAGGCCGCCGTCCGCGACCGCCGCGCCGGCCTGGTCGCGCTGCTCACCGCCGACCCGCCGCCCCCGCGGGTGGTCGTCCGCTGAGGCCCGTCAGGCGCCCTCGACCAGCGGCCCCTCGCCGCGGGTGAGCGCGAGCAGCAGCGTGCGGGTGGCGGCCAGCTCCTCGCGGCTGAGCGGCCCCTCGAACAGCGGGGCGATCGAGGCGCCGTCGCAGGCACGCAGCACGACGGTCACGCGCTGGGGATCGACGCCGTCCTCGGCCAGGGTGTCGTTCCAGCGGCGGTAGCGCTCCTGCGACCGGCGGGCGGCCTCGGGGAACGAGCCGAGCGTGGCCATGAGCGTGGCCAGCTCGACGGCGTCCTGGCCCCGCTCGAGGTCGTCGAAGGTCGCGTGCACGTAGGCGCGCAGCCGCCGCCCGGGGGCGTCGTCGTCGGGGTCCACGTGGTCCTCGACGGCGCGCGAGAACTGCTCGAACAGGTCGTCGGCGAGCGCGGCGAGCAGCTCGTCCTTGCTGCGGTAGTGGTGCATGAGGCCGCCCTTGGAGACCCCGGCCTCCCGGGCGACCGCGTCGAGGCTGACGCCGGCGCCGTGGACGACCACCGACCGCGCGGCGGCGTCGAGCAGCGCGCGGCGCGTGCGCGCCGCGTCCCGCACCGGTCCTGGCACGGCCCACCTCCCTCCCGCAGGGTATGTCGCTCGCTAACAAACCGTCTGGTCGGTACGCTACCCGCCATGAGCACCGCCGCCCGCCCGGCCGAGGCCCCCCTCCTCCCCGAGGAGGAGCCCCGCCCGGCGGGTCCGCGCGAGTGGGCGGCGCTGGCCGTGCTCGTCCTCGCCGTGGTGCTGCTGTCGGTCGACGGGACGGTGCTGGCGCTCGCGGTGCCGGCGCTGACCGCCGACCTGCGGCCCACCGCCGGCGAGCTGCTGTGGATCGGCGACGTCTACGGTTTCGCGCTGGCCGGGCTGCTGGTGCTCATGGGCGGGCTGGCCGACCGGTTCGGCCGCAAGCGGGTGCTGCTCGTCGGCACGGCGGCGTTCGGCCTGGCCTCGGCGGTCGCGGCGTTCGCGCCGGACCCGGCCACGCTCATCGCCGCCCGGGCCACGCTCGGCGTCGCCGGCGCCACCCTCATGCCCTCCACGCTGTCGCTGATCCGCAACCTGTTCCCGGTCGCGCGTCAGCGGACCCGGGCCATCGCGCTGTGGAGCGCGGCGGCCTCCGGCGGCGCGGTGCTGGGCCCGCTGGTCGGCGGCGTGCTGCTCGAGCACTTCTGGTGGGGATCGGTCTTCCTCGTCAACCTGCCCGTGGTGGCCGTGCTGCTCGTCGGCGGCTGGCTCCTGCTGCCCGAGTCGCGCGACCCGCGGCCGGGCCGGCTCGACGTCCTCGGCGCCGTGCAGTCGGTGGTCGCCGTCCTGGCCGTGGTGTACGCGGTCAAGGAGCTGGTCGGGCACGGCCCGACGCCGGTCGCGGGGGCGACCGCGTCCGTCGGGGTGCTGACGGCGGTGCTGTTCGTGCGGCGGCAGCGGCGGATCCCGTCGCCGCTGGTCGACCTCCGGCTGTTCGCCAACCGCGCCTTCTCCGGCGCGCTGGCCAGCCAGCTGATCGCGCTGGTCGCGCTCATGGGGCTGCTGTTCTTCTTCTCCCAGTACCTGCAGCTGGTGCGCGGGCACACCGCCCTCGAGGCGGGGCTGCGCGAGCTGCCGCTCACCCTGGCCTCGCTCGCCGTCCTCGTGGTGGTCGGCCCGCTGGTCGCTCGCGCCGGGCTGGGCCGCGCGATCGGCCTGGGCCTCGGCCTGTCGGCGGCCGGCATGCTGGCCCTGGCCGGCGCCGAGGCGCTGCCGGGCTACGCCTGGCTGGCCGCGGCGCTCGTGGTGCTCGGTACCGGGTTCGGGCTGGCGTTCACGCTGAGCACCGACGCCGCCGTCGGCGCGGTCGAGCCGCACCGAGCGGGCACCGCCTCGGCGCTGTCCGAGACCTCCTACGAGCTCGGCGCCGCGCTCGGGATCGCGCTGCTGGGCTCGCTGCAGACCGTGCTCTACCGGGCGCACCTGCCCGAGGACCTCGGCGCCGCGGCGCGGGAGTCGCTGGCCCGCGCCGGCGAGGTGCTGGACGAGGCGGCGCTGACCACCGCCCGCGAGTCGTTCACCTGGGCCATGCAGGTCACCTCGGTCGGCGCCGCGGCGCTGCTGGCGGTCGCGGCCGCGACGGCGTGGCGGGTGATCCCCTCGGTGCGGAGCCGCGCGCGGCACCCGGCCTGATCAGGCCACCGGCAGGCGGGCCCGCAGGCCGGTGAGCAGGGCGCCGAGGCCCAGGTCGAACGCCTCGTCGGCGCGCGCCCGCCCCCGAGGGCCGGTGCGCACGGCCTCCTCCAGCGCGGGCAGGTCGCCGTCCTCGCTGCGCCACACGTCGTCCGGGGCGACGAGGTCGAGCGCGGCGCCGAGCGCGTAGCTGTCGAGCACGCCGAGCCAGAGGACGACCTCGGCGGACGGGACGCCGGCGTCGCGCAGGAGGGCCGCGACCCGGTCGTAGCCGAGGAGCACCGAGCGCGCCGTCATCGTGTGCTCGTTGAGCAGCGGGATCAGGTTCGGGTGGGTGGCCAGCGCCCGGCGGTAGGAGTGCATCCACGCGGCGAGCTGCCCGCTCCAGTCGGTGCCGTCCAGGGGCACGGGGGTCATGGTCTCGGCGACGACCCGCTCGCGCAGGAGCTCCACGATCGCCGCCCGGCCGCTGACGTGGTGGTACACCGACGACGCGCTCGTCCCGAGCCGGCCGGCCAGCTCCGCCATGGTGAGCCGTCCGGACTCGTCGATGCAGGCGAGCGCGGCGTCGAGGATCGTCTCGACGTCGAGCAGGCGCTTCCGTCGCTGAACCATGCCTACTCCACGGATTCCTTCGCGTTCTCGTTCCAGATGAGCGGAAACGCTTGACCGGTGTGGCGTGCCTCACCCATGCTAACCGAACGTCGTTCGGTTAAGGATCCCGAGGCCCCGAGAGGACCCCGTCGTGACCGCCTCCTCCGCACCACCTCCCGCCCCCCAGGACGCCGGCGAGGGTCACCTCAAGCGCGGCGTCCTGGGCACCGGCAGCCTGGTCTTCATGGTCGTCGCGGCCGCCGCGCCGCTGACCGTCATGGCCGGCGTCGCCCCGCTGGCGATCCTGGTCGGCGGCGTCGGCGCGCCGGTCGGCTACCTGGCCGCGGGCCTCGTGCTCACCGTGTTCGCGGTCGCCTTCACCCGGATGACCAAGCACGTCGGCAGCGCCGGCGCCTTCTACGCCTACATCGCCAGGGGGCTCGGCCGGGCATGGGGGCTGGCCGCCGCGCTGCTGGCCCTGCTCGCCTACAACGCCCTGCAGATCGGCGTGTACGGCCTGTTCGCCGCCCAGACGGCCGCGACGCTGGAGGACGTCTTCGGGGTGAGCGTGCCGTGGCCGGTCATCGCGCTCGTCGCGGTCGCGCTGGTCCTGCTCGTCGGCTGGCTGGGCATCGACGTCGGCGCCAAGGTGCTCGGCGTCCTGCTCGTCCTCGAGTCCGGGATCCTGCTGCTCATGGCGATCGGCGTCCTCGCCGACGGCGGCGCCTCGGGGCTGGACGGCGCCTCGTTCACCGCCGACGCGGTGTTCGGCCCCGGGATGGGCGGCGTGCTGGCGTTCTGCTTCGCCGCCTTCATGGGCTTCGAGTCGACCGTCCTCTACCGCCGCGAGGCGCGCGACCCCGAGCGGACGATCCCGCGCGCCACCTACGCCGCGGTGGGGTTCATGGCGGTCTTCTACTGCTTCATCGTCTGGTCGGTCATCCAGGCCTTCGGCAGCGACCGGGCGGTCGAGGCGGCCGGCGGCGACATCGCGGGCATGTTCTTCACGGTCATCGAGACCTACGTCGGGCCGTGGGCCAGCACGCTCATGCACCTGCTGGTGATCAGCAGCGTCTACGCCTCGCAGATCGCCTTCCACAACGCGATCAACCGTTACACCTACGCGCTGGCGCAGGACGGCGTCCTGCCGGCCTGGGTCGGGAAGGTGCACCCCCGCTTCGGCTCGCCGTACCGCGCCGGGATCGCGCAGACCGTGCTCGCGGTCGTCGTGATCGCCGTCTTCGCCCTGGTCGGCGCCGACCCGTACACCGGCCTGCTGCTGTGGGTGAACACCCCGGGCGTCGTCGGCATCCTGGTGCTGCAGACGCTCACCGCGATCGCCACCGTCGTCTACTTCACCCGCCGCAACCCGGCGGCGAGCACCCCGCTCGCGCTCGCCGCGGGCGTGGCGTCGTCCGTGCTGCTCGCCGTGGCCACCTACGTCCTGGTCCGCAACGTCGACCTGCTCACCGGCGCGCCGGCGGCGGTCAACGTGCTGCTGGTCAGCATCGTCCCGCTCACCCTGCTGGTCGGCGCCGGGTTGGCGTGGTGGCTGCGCGGCCGGCGGCCGGACGTCTACGCCGGCATCGGTGCCGGCGAGGACGCCGAGCAGGCCGCACCGGTGCGCGAGGGGGCCGCCGCGTGACCGCCGACCTGGTCGTCTGCGCGGACACCGTCCACACCCTCACCGAGGGCGCCCGGCCCGTGCAGGCGGTGGCGATCGCCGACGGCGTCGTCGTCGCCACCGGCAGCCGGGACGACGTCCGCGACTGGCGCGGCCCGCGCACCGAGGTGCTCGATCTCGGCGACGCCGTCCTCACCCCCGGGCTGACCGACGGCCACATGCACCCGGTCATGGGCCTGCAGCTGACCGCGGACGTCGACCTCTCCGGGGCCCGCTCCCTCGACGAGGTGCACGCCCTGCTGGCCGCCGCGGCCGAGGGGCGCGGCCCGGAGGAGTGGGTGCAGGGCTGGGGCCTGGACCCCAACGTGTTCGCCGGGCGGCCGGTCACCGACGAGCCGATCGAGGCGGCGGTCGGCGGGCGCCCGGCGTTCGTCCGGCTCTTCGACGCGCACTCGGCCCTCGCCACCGGACGCGCGCTCGCGATCGCCGGGGTCGACGGGCCGCGGTCGTTCGCCCAGCGCTCGAGCGTGGTCTGCGACGACGCCGGCCGCCCGACGGGGCTGCTGCTGGAGTCGGCCGCCATGGAGCTGGTCCAGGAGGTGATCCCGCTCGACCCGGTGCCGGTGCGCGCCGCCCAGCTGCGCGCGCTGCTCGCCGGGATGGCCGCCACCGGGCTCACCGGGGGGCACGTGATGGACCTGCTCGGCGACAGCCGCGCCGTGGTGGAGGCCGCCGAGGACGCCGGGGAGCTGCCGCTGCGGCTGCGGTTCGCCCCCTGGTGCGTGCCCGGGGCGGACGCCGACGCGCTCGCCGAGCTGGTCGACCTGCAGGGCCGCGGCGGCCGGCGCTGGTCGATCGGCGGCGTGAAGTTCATGGTCGACGGCACCATCGACAACGGCACCGCGTGGCTGGAGCACCCCGACGCCCTCGGGGAGTCGACCGCGAGCTTCTGGCCCGACCCCGAGGCGTACACCGCCGCCGTCCGGGCGCTGGCCGCGGCCGGCGTGCCCACCGCGACGCACGCCATCGGCGACGCCGCCGTCCGGCACGCCCTCGACGCGCTCGACGGGCTGCCGCGCGGGTCGGCGCCGCACCGGGTCGAGCACATCGAGACGCTGCCGACCCCGCTGATCGGCCGGTTCCTCCGGCAGGGCGTGGTGGCCAGCATGCAGCCGACCCACTGCACGCACTTCACCCGCGCCGACCACACCGACAACTGGTCGGCCCGGCTCGGCGACGAGCGGGCCGCCCGCGCCTGGCGCTGCCGCGACCTGCGCGACGCCGGGGTGCCGCTGGTGCTCGGCTCCGACTGGCCGGTCGCGCCGTACGACCCGCGCCGGGTGCTGGCCGACGCGCAGCTGCGCCGGCCGGCGGGGGAGCCCGACGTCCCGCCGGTGCAGCCGCACCAGGGGCTGACGGCGCTGATGGCGCTGCAGGGCTACACGAGCCAGGCGGCCGACGTGGCGGCCGAGCCCGCGGGCCGGATCGCGGGAGGCCGGCGGGCCGACCTCACCGCGTTCGCCGTCGACCCGCTGCGCGCCGACCCCGACGAGCTGGCCGACGCGCCGATCGCGCTGACCGTCGTCGACGGCGCGGTGGTGCACCGGGGAGCGGCCGTCGACGGGTGAGGCGGCGAGGGCGTCAGCGCCCGGGGGGGGGGGGGGGGGGGGGGGGGGGGGGGGGGGCCGCCCCCCCCCCCCCCCCCCCCCCCCCCCCCCCCCCCCCCCCCCCCCCCCCCACCCCCCCCCCCCCCCCCCCCCCCCCCCCCCCCCCCCCCCCCCCCCCCCCCCCGCCCCCCCCCCCCCCCCCCCCCGGGTTGGGGCCCAGCGCGGGCGCGCCCGCGCGGACCGGCTCCGCGGCCACCAGCCGGTAGACCGGCGCGGCCCCCTCGTACGGCGCGGCGTGGGGGAGGTGTCCGCGCGCTGCCACGCCTGCGATGGAAGCACGGCGGCCCGACACTGCTGCGCACCTCTGTGACGGGTGTGGCGGCTGAGGCGCCCCCGCGGAAGGTCACGTCCCGGTCTCGGGGTCACCCGTCGGACCCCGCGGACGGCGTGCGCGCCGGTGTCTGCAGCGACGGGAGGGGCGGCGTGCGCGAGCGTCGCGGCGTTCGTCGCCCAGCGGTCGCCGGCGCTCCCGCGGCGCCACCGGCAGGCAGGACGTGCGCGTGGGTGTCGTGCCCGACGACGCCCCCGACGACGTCGAGGTGGCGTTCGCACCGCTGACGACCGAGGACGGCGTCGACCTCACCACCGTCGGGACGGGCGAGGAGGACGTGCTGGTCCGGGTCGAGGTGCAGCGCGCCGGGCCGCTCGTGGCCACCGCGCCGGCCGAGGGGTTCGACTCCTCGCGGCTCGCCGACCGGGGATCAGGCCCGCAGCGTGCCGGTGAGCCCCGCCTCGAGCATCAGGTCGGCGGCCGTGGTCAGCCAGCCGGCGACGAGGAGCAGCGGGAAGGCCGCCTCCACGTCCAGGGACGCCGTCCCGGCGGACAGCCCCGCCTGGGCCACCGCCCTGCACGCCATGGTGTTCACGCTCCTAGCGTCGGCAGCCGGCGCGTGGACCTGAAGGGCTCGTGACGAACGTTTCCACGCCGGTAACACGGTCAGCCGGGCCAGCCGACGACCCGCAGGTCGACGCGGCCGCCGGGCGCGGGCACCCCCTCCGCCGCCAGCAGCTCGAGCTGCCGGGCGCGGACGGGCTCGGCGGCGGTGCCGTCGGCGCGCAGCACGCGCCACCACGGCACCGCCCCACCGCCGCCCGACAGCGCCCGCGCCACCCGGCGGGGGCCGACGCCGACCAGCCGGCCGATCGCGCCGTAGGTGCTCACGCGGCCGGGCGGGATCCGCTCGACGACGTCGAACACCGCCTCGTCGACGTCCCGCGGGTCGATGCCACCCGGGCCGATGCCACCCGGGTCGGGGTCCCGCGGGCCCGCGTCCGGCCCGGCCGCGTCCACCGCCGCTACAGCGGCCGGCGGCCGAACCGGGCGAGCAGGCGCTGCTGCGGCGACGCGGTGGCGGAGACGTCCAGCGGCGGGTCGAACAGGCCCGGGACGCCGTCCTCCGGGATCGCCTCGCCGATCAGCAGCGCGGCGGTGACCAGCTGGCCGTCGAGCTCGGTGTCGCCGTCCGTGGCCCGCGCCAGGTCCCAGGAGTGCACGGTCAGGTCGGCGATCAGCTCGAGGATGTACTGCGTCGCCGGCGTCGGTCCCCGCTCGAGGTGGACGGTGCGCACCAGGGCGTCGTCCTCGGCGAACGCGGACAGGGCGTTGTCGGCCGCCGACTCCCAGCCGGTCATCGGGTCGTCGCCGAGCAGGTCGGTCGTGGCGTCGGGGAAGCGGCCCTCGGCGTACGGCTCACCGGCGACCAGCGGCGGCACCCAGAGCATCTCGGTCACCATGTGCGCGACGAGGTCGGACACGGTCCACTCCGGCAGCGCCTCGTCCTCCCACTGGTCGGGGTCGACGGCGTCGACGCGGTCGGTGAACGACGCCTGGGCGCGCTGGAACAGTTCGAGCAGCTCGGTGGGTGCGATCTCGGCCATGGGCGTCAGTACACAACGCGAGGGTCCGGCCCGCCCCCTGGGGGAGGCGGGCCGGACCCTCGCGTCCGCTCAGTAGGTGGGGAGCGTCTTGTCGATGCGCGTCGCCCAGGCGGTCACGCCGCCCTGCACGTGGACGGCGTCCTTGAAGCCGGCGTTCTTCACCGCGGCGAGCACCTCGGCGGAGCGCACGCCGGTCTTGCAGTGCAGCACGATCGGCTTGTCGTTGGGCAGCCGCGAGAGCGCCCGGCCGGAGAGGATCTCGTCCTTGGGGATGAGCGTCGCGCCCGGGATGGACACGATCTCGTACTCGTTCTTCTCCCGGACGTCGATCAGCTCGAAGTCCTTGCCGGCGTCCATCATGTCCTTGAGCTCGTCGACGGTGATCGTCGAGCCGGCGGCGGCCTCCTGGGCCTCCACCGAGACGACGCCGCAGAAGTTCTCGTAGTCGATGAGGCCGGTGATCGGCTCCGCCTCGGGGTCCTTGCGCACCTTGATGGTGCGGAAGGTCATCTCCAGGGCGTCGTACACCATGAGGCGGCCGAGCAGGCTCTCACCGGTGCCGGTGATCAGCTTGATCGCCTCGGTGGCCTGGATGGAACCGATCGTGGCGCACAGCACGCCGAGCACGCCGCCCTCGGCGCAGCTCGGGACCATGCCGGGCGGCGGCGGCACCGGGTAGAGGTCGCGGTAGTTGGGCCCGTGCTCGTCCCAGAAGACCGACACCTGGCCGTCGAAGCGGTAGATCGAGCCCCAGACGTACGGCTTGCCCAGCAGCACGCAGGCGTCGTTGACCAGGTAGCGGGTGGCGAAGTTGTCGGTGCCGTCGACGATGAGGTCGTACTGGCTGAAGATCTCCAGCACGTTCTCGTTGTCCAGCCGGGTCTCGTGCAGGCGGACGTCGACGTAGGGGTTGATCTCGCGGATCGAGTCGGCGGCGCTCTGCGCCTTCGACCGGCCGACGTCGGACTTGCCGTGGATGATCTGGCGCTGCAGGTTCGACTCGTCGACGACGTCGAACTCGACGATGCCGAGCGTGCCGACACCGGCCGCGGCCAGGTACATCAGCACCGGGGAGCCGAGCCCACCCGCGCCCACGGCGAGCACCTTGGCGTTCTTCAGGCGCTTCTGCCCGTCCATCCCGACGTCCGGGATGATCAGGTGGCGGCTGTACCGGCGGACCTCGTCGATCGACAGATCGGCGGCGGGCTCCACCAGGGGTGGCAGGGACACGATGGCTCCTCCAGCGTTCGCGGACAGCGGCGCGGGGCCGCGTGCTCGTGCGCATAACAGCGTGGCACGGCTGCCTGTTCCCCCCGCGCCCGCGTGGTGGAGGTCTCAGCCGCGCAGGTCCCGGCGCGCGTACCCGACCAGGCCGACGCCGGCCAGCAGCAGCGCGGCGGCGCACGTGCCCGCGGCGCCGGCGAAGTCCGCCGGGACGGCCGGCACCGACGCCAGGTGGGCGAACGGCGACCACCACCGGACGGCGTCCGGCCAGTCGGACGTGTCGGCCAGCACGAGCAGCAGGTAGCCACCGGCCGCGGGCAGCACCCCGATCGGCAGCACGGCCGCCGGCGCCCAGCCCAGCGCGGCCAGTCCCGCACCGAGGCAGAGCAGGGCCACGGGGACGACGTTGAGCGCACCGGCCAGGGCGCTGCCCACGCCCAGCCCGGCCCCGACCGCGGCCGCGCCGGCGGACGTGGCGAGGCCGGCGACCGCGGCGAGCAGGACGGCGCCGAGCGCGACCGCCGCGGCCTCGATGACCGCCCACCGCGTGCGCGTCACGGGACGGCTGTAGAGCAGCGCCAGCCGACCGGCGGTCTCGTCGTGCGCGGTGGCCGCCACCCGCGCCGCGGCGAAGGCGCCGACCGGGACGGCCAGCAGCGAGAACAGCGCCGAGGCGTAACCCTCCACCGAGCCGAGCTGCGGGAACCCCGCCTGGGCGGCCAGGCGGGCGAACACCGGGTTCTCGCGGAGGAAGTCGACCATCGCCTCCGCCAGGACGCCGATGAGCACGAAGTACGCCGCCACGCCGGCGCCCCAGCCGAGCAGCGCCCGGCGGGTGCGGTGCACGGCGAGGCCGGGCAGCGAGCGCAGCAGCCGGCTCGGCGCGGCGACGTGGTCACGGCCGCGCAGCCGACCGCTGCCGACGTCCCGCCGGTCGACCAGGTGCACCGCGGCGAGGGCGACCAGCGCCGCCGACCCGGCGAGGACGGCGAGGCCGGCGGGGTCGTCCTCGGCGAAAGGTGCCACCTCCTCGAGCAGCCCGAACGGCGTCAGCCAGCGGAGCCAGCGCAGCGCGGGGACGCCGTCGGCCACCATGCGCGCGAGCAGCCCGCCGAGCAGGACCGCCACCGCCAGACCGGAGGCCGACCGGCGGTCGGCGAACAACTGGGCGGTGAGGACCCCGAGCGCCGCGCCCGTCGTCCCGGACCCCACGACGACCGCGCCGAACAGCAGGGCACCCACCACGCCGGTGCCCGTGGCGAGGAGCCCGGCGGCCGCGGCCAGCCCCGGCGCGGCCGCCGCGCACAGCAGGACGACCAGCTGCCGGAGGACCAGCGTGCGCAGGGCGAGCCGACCGGCCAGCAGCAGATCAGCCCGGCCGGCCTCCTCCTCGCCCCTGGTGATCCGGGTGGCCGTGAGCGCGGCCCAGACCGCGACGAGGACGCACAGCATCGTGCCGGTCCGCCACACCGCGAACCCGCCGGCGTCGCCGAGGGCCACGGGCACGCCGAACAGCGTGCGGATCGCCGGATTGCCGGCCAGCGCGGCCAGGGAGTCTCCTGTGACGGCGCCGCCCAGCCCGCGGTACTGCACCACCACGACGGCGGGCAGCACCCCCGCGAGGACGGCGACGACCGCCGTCCCCCGGCGGACCTGGTGGGCGACCGACCGGGTGATCGGCCCACCGGGCGACCGGCGCCGCAGCGCCGTCACCGGCCGGGTGGCCGTCGCCGTCACGCCGGCGCCTCGCCGTAGTAGTCGAGGAAGATCTCCTCGAGCGACGGCTCGCGGACGTCGATGCGCGCCACGTCGGCCTCGCCGAGGGCGCGCAGCACCGCACCGGGCGGCCCGCTGAGCGACAGCGCCAGCCGGTGGGCGGAGATCCGGCGGAGGTCGGTCACCCCGGGCAGGTCGGCGAAGTGCGCCAGGCCGGCGACCGGCGTGGCAAGGTCCACCACGACCTCCGAACGGCGCAGCCGGCGCAGCTCGTCGAGCCCGGCGACCTCGGCGAGCCGGCCGCTGCGCACGATCGCCACGCGGGCGCAGACCGCCTCCACCTCGGCCAGGTGGTGCGAGCTGAGGAGGACCGTCTGGCCGCGCTCGGCCGCCTCCGCGATGCAGCGCCGGAACTCCCGCTCCATGAGCGGGTCGAGGCCGCTGGTCGGCTCGTCGAGGACGAGCAGCGGCGCCCGGGTGGCGAAGGCGGCGACGAGGGCCACCTTCTGCCGGTTGCCCGTGGAATAGGTGCGGGCGCGGCGCCCGGGGTCCAGGGCGAAGCGCTGCACCAGCTCGTCGCGGTAGGCGACATCGGTCCCCGGGCCGACGCCGGCCAGCAGCTCGAGGCACTCCTGCCCGGTCATCGCCGGCCAGAGCGCGACGTCGGCCGGCACGTAGGCCAACCGACCGTGGGCCCGCTCCACGTCGCCGGCCGGGACGCCGAAGACCCAGGCGCTGCCCCGGGTCGGGCGCAGCAGCCCCAGGAGCAGGCGGATCGTCGTCGACTTCCCGGCACCGTTGGGGCCGAGGAAGCCGAACACCTCACCCGGCGGGACGGTGAGCGACAGGTCGTCGAGCGCGACGGTCGCGCCGAAGTGCTTGGTCAGCCCCTCGGTGCGGAGCGCGGGGGTGGCGGCCACGGCGAGGCCCTCTCGATCGCAGTCGGACTCCGACTGCCGACCAGGCTTCCCGGCGCACCGGGGCCGACCCTAGCGCCGGACGTCCCGCGCGGACAGGGATCGGTGCCTCAGGGGTAGGGCCAGGCGTTGCGGACGCAGCCGTCGAGGCCGAGGGTCTGCTGCTGCATCACCGGGGCGACGGCGCCGGGGCCGGGGCACGCCTCGTGCCCGTGCCCGAGGGCGTGGCCGACCTCGTGGTTGACCACGTACTGCCGGTAGGTCGCGATGTCGCCCTCGTAGTGCGGGACGGCGGTGGCCCAGCGGGCGAGGTTGATGACCGCCCGCTCGCCGTAGCGGCAGGAGGTGTAGCCGCCGGTGCCGACGCCGGGGCAGTACCGCTCCATGTTCCCGGGGCTGACGAGGGTGACCTTGAACTCGTACCCGCCGGCCGCGGCCTCGGCGGCGCCGACGCGCTGGAAGGACATCCGCCCACCGCTGCCCCACGAGCGGGGGTCACCCAGCGTGGCCTCGACGGCCTGGGCGAACTGCAGGCCGTCGACGCCGATGCCGTCCTCGACCTCGACGACGAACCGGTGCAGCGGGCCCGTCCCGTGGACCGGCGAGGCGCCGTCGACGACGGTGACGGTGCCGGCGCCCTGCTCGACGTAGGTGGTGGCGGCCGGGGCGGCCGCGGTCTCGGCCGGGCCGGCGTCACCCGCGGCGGACGGCTCCCCCGCGACCGGGGGCGACGGCTCGGCCGCGGCGCTCGACGTCGGCGGCGCGGCGGAGGTCGAGGTGGCGGAGGTGGCGGTCGCCGCCGCGGTCGCCGCCGAGGAGGAGGACGGCGACGTCCCGGTCAGGACGATGTCGACCAGGGTGGCCAGCGTGGCGACGGTCAGCAGCGGGATGGCGTAGGCCCGCCACCCCCAGCGCCGGACGAAGGCGCGCACCCGGCCGGGAGGAGGCAGCTCGCGCCCGCCCACCGGTCCACGGGCGCGGGGCGGCGGGACCGGCCGCTCCGGCCGTGCGCCCGGACCGCCCGGGCGCGCGGCGCGCGGCGGGACGGGTGGCCGCCCCCGGCCGGCACCGCGGGGGGCCGACGGCGGGGGCGGGCCCGGCCGGCGACGGGGGACCGAGGGACGGCCGGGTGGGGCGTCCGCCGGAGTCACCCGGCCAGAATGTCACGCAGCGTGGTCCTCGTGCGACAAGTCGACACGTCGGCATGCCGCACCGGGCAGGTGCCTCACGGGCGCTCCGCGACCTCCTCGACCAGGCCCAGCACCGCCCGCGCCGTCGGCTCGGGCGCCTCGAGCATGGCCACGTGCCCGACGCCCTCGAGGACCAGCAGCCGCGCGTCCGGCACGGTGGTGGCCAGCCGGGGCGCGAGGCGCGGGTCGACCAGCCGGTCGCGGTCACCCCACACCACCAGCGTCGGCGTGCGCAGCCGGGCGGCGATCCGCCAGGCGCCGTTCACGTTGAGGTACGAGGTGATCAGGCCGCGCATGCTGCGCACCAGCGCCCGGTCGGCCCACGGCTGGGCGGCGCGGTCGCGCATCTCCGCCACCGCCTCGTCGATCCGCTCCCGGGGGACCCGCCGCGGGTCGCCGAAGCACATCTCGACCATCCCGCGCACCTGCTGCTCCGGCGCGACGCCGGCCATCCGCTTCTCCGCCAGCCCGGCGACCCCGGGGACCAGGAGCAGGAGCAGCTGCCGGCTGAACGCCGCCGGGACCCGGTACACCGGCATGGCCGGGGAGATCAGCGTGAGCGAGGCGACCAGGTCGGGCCGGCGGGCGGCGACCAGCAGGCTCACCAGCCCGCCCAGCGAGTTGCCGAGCAGGTGCACCGGCCGGCCCCGCGCCTCGCCCGGCAGGCCGGTCACGTGCTCCAGCAGCCCGACGACGGCGCGCGCGTGGCCGCGGACGGTGTAGCGGTGCCGCGGCGGCGGGGCGGAGCGCCCGAAGCCCGGCAGGTCGAGCGCCCAGCCGTCGAAGCGCACCCGCAGCAACGCGGCCAGGTCGGTCCAGTTGGTGGAGGCCCCGCCGAGGCCGTGCACGTACACGGCGCGCTCGCGCGGGGCGTCGTCCGCCGCCCCGTCGACCGGCCCGCCCCAGGGGGTGCGGCGGACGAACAGCCCCCCGATCTCCTCTCCCGGCCACGGCGGCGGGACGACGTCCGGCGACGGCAGCGGCACCTTGGACGGGGTGGCGGGGACCGGGGCGGGCACCCGCTCGACGGTAGCCCCGGCCGGTGTGGACTGCGCGTTCCCGGTGACCCGCCGGTAACATCTGCCGCGCCATGCAGAACCCCCACCAGGCGCCCGCCCCCGCCCGCCGCACGGCCCGCCTCCCCCGCGGCGCGCGGCGGATGCAGCTGCTCCAGGCCGCCCAGGACGTCTTCGTCGCCCAGGGCTTCCACGCCGCGGCGATGGACGACATCGCCGACCGCGCGGGGGTCAGCAAGCCGGTGCTGTACCAGCACTTCCCCGGCAAGCGGGAGCTGTACCTGGCGCTGCTGGAGACGCACGTCGACGAGCTCACCGAGCGCGTGGCGCAGGCCATGGCCGACACCGAGGACAACCGCGCCCGCGTCGACGGAGCCGTCGGCGCCTACTTCGACTTCATCGACGCCGAGGGCGAGGCCTTCCGGCTCGTGTTCGAGTCCGACCTGCGCAACGACGACGACGTCCGCGCCGTCGTCGACCGCGGCACCCGGGCCTGCGTCGAGGCGATCGCCGAGGTGATCGCCGGCGACACCGGCTCCGACCCCGAGCGGGCGCTGCTGCTGGCCTCCGGGCTGACCGGCCTGGCCGAGACCAGCGCGCGCTGGTGGCTGCCGCGCAAGGGCACCGTCTCCCGCGACGAGGCCGTGGCCCTCATGTCGGCGCTGGCCTGGCGCGGCATCTCCGGCTTCCCGCGCGTCGACTGACGTTCGCTGTCGGCGCACCTCCACGGCGGGTCCTGCGAGCGATCGCTGGGCTAGCGTGAGGACAGCCGCGCTACTCGAGGAGGCATCCGCCCCGTGGAAGTCAAGATCGGTGTTCAGCACTCCCCCCGGGAACTGATCATCGACAGCCCGAAGACCCCCGACGAGATCGAGGCCGAGGTGTCGGCGGCCATGTCCGGCTCGTCCAAGACCGGCCTGCTGACGCTGGTCGACGAGCGCGGTCGCCGCGTCGTCGTCCCGGTCGACCGCATCGCCTACGTGGAGATCGCCCAGGCCGACCAGCGGCGCGTGGGCTTCATCGCGGGCGCCTGAACCACCCGTCCCGTGCCCTCCGGCGCGGAGGCCGCCGGCCTCCCGCCGGAGGGCACGGTCGCGCTCGGCGCAGGATCCGGCGGCACCCGGCCCCGGAGTCCTCCTTCAGGGGTTGAGGCCTTCAGGGGTTGGGCCTTCAGGGGTTGGGCCTTCAGGGGTTGAGACCGAGCCGCTTCATCCGCTCGGTGTGCGCAGCCGTGATCCGCTCGATCAGCCGGCCCACGCCGGCCAGGTCGCCGGTGCCCTGCACGATCAGCTCGGCGAGCTGGTCGCGCTCGGCGATCACCGACTGCGACTGCGACATGGCCTCGCCCACCAGCCGCCGGCCCCACAGCGCCAGCCGGCCGGCGACCTTCCGGTCGGCCCGGATCGCCGCCCGCACCTCGCGGACGGCGAAGTCGGCGTGGCCGGTGTCGGCGAGCACCTCGAGCACGAGCGCGCGGTCCGGCTCGGGCAGCAGCGCGGCGATCTCGCGGTAGAAGTCCGAGGCCAGCCCGTCGCCTACGTAGGCCTTGACCAGCCCCTCCAGCCACGTGCTGGGGCGGGTGCGCTCGTGGAAGGTGTCGAGCGCGCGGACGAACGGCGCCATCGCCTCGGCGGGGTCGGCGCCCAGCTCCGCCAGCCGCTCGGTGAGCCGGCCGTGGTGGCCGATCTCCGCGGCCGCCATGCGGGCGAGGGCGGCGCGGCCGTCGAGCGTGGGCGCCAGGCGGGCGTCCTCCGCCAGCCGGTCGAACGCGATCAGCTCGGCGTAGGCCAGCGCGCCCAGCAGGTCGACGACGGCACGGGTGTCGTCCTCGCCCACGCGTTCTCCCCTCGCAGTGTCACGAGCCACATCCGTCTCGCGGCCCGCAGAGGCTAACCGGTCGCTCCGCTAGCATGGGAATCGGCGAGCCACTCGGCTTGCTTGTACATGTATCTGCGCGCTGACGAACGCCGAGCGACGCCCCCCGGGGCGAGCCACCAGGGCCTGTTCCCCGATGCCCGGTCCGCTGGCGGTGTCGGCGCTGGAACTGATCCCGCGACACCGAACCCGGGACGGGACAGGTCCGGCGGCACCCGCCGCGGGACCGCCTGCCCCCCAGCAGACCTGAGGCGAGAGAACTGACCACCGAGAGCACCCCCACCGCCCCCGAGCTCGAGCACGCCGAGACCGGCGCCCCGGCCCCCGAGGCCATCGAGCAGACCGTCGAGCAGCTCGGCGGCGCCCCGGTCGAGGAGACCGCGCCGCTGTTCAGCGACTTCGACGTCCACCCCGACATCGTCGCCGCCCTGGCCGAGGCCGGGATCACCCGCACCTTCGCCATCCAGGAGCTCACCCTCCCGCTGGCCCTCGGCGGGCACGACCTGATCGGCCAGGCGCGCACCGGCACCGGCAAGACCCTCGGCTTCGGCGTCCCGCTGCTGCAGCGGGTCGTGCCGCCGGCCGAGGGCGGCGACGGCGTGCCGCAGGCGCTGGTCGTCGTCCCCACCCGGGAGCTGTGCGTGCAGGTCGCCCGCGACCTGACCACCGCCGGCAGCAAGCGCGGCATCCGCGTGCAGGCCATCTACGGCGGGCGCGCGTTCGAGCCGCAGGTCTCGGCGCTGCAGGCCGGCGTCGAGGTCGTCGTCGGCACCCCCGGCCGGCTGCTCGACCTGGCCCAGCAGGGCCACCTCATCCTGGGCAAGGTCCGCGTCCTGGTCCTCGACGAGGCCGACGAGATGCTCGACCTCGGCTTCCTGCCCGACATCGAGCGGATCCTCGGCATGGTCCCCGCGCAGCGGCAGACCATGCTGTTCTCGGCCACCATGCCCGGCCCGATCGTCACCCTCTCCCGGTCGTTCATGACCCAGCCGACGCACATCCGGGCGCACGGCAACGACGAGGGCTCGACCGTGCCGCAGACCACGCAGTTCGTCTACCGGGCGCACAACCTCGACAAGCCCGAGCTGCTCTCCCGCGTGCTGCAGGCCCGCGGCCGCGGCCTGGCCATGATCTTCTGCCGCACCAAGCGGACCGCGCAGAAGGTCGCCGACGAGCTCGTCGAGCGCGGCTTCGCCGCCGCGGCGGTGCACGGCGACCTCGGCCAGGGCGCCCGCGAGCAGGCGCTGCGCGCCTTCCGCAGCGGCAAGGTCGACGTCCTGGTCGCCACCGACGTCGCCGCCCGCGGCATCGACGTCACCGGCGTCACCCACGTCGTCAACTACCAGTGCCCCGAGGACGAGAAGACCTACGTGCACCGCATCGGCCGCACCGGCCGGGCGGGGGCCGACGGTGTCGCGGTCACCCTGGTCGACTGGGACGACGTGCCGCGCTGGCAGCTGATCAACAAGGCGCTCGACCTGTCGTTCGACGAGCCGGCCGAGACCTACTCGACGTCGCCGTGGGTCTACAGCGACCTCGACGTCCCCGAGACGGCCACCGGCCGCCTGCCCCGCGCCCAGCGCACCCGCGAGGGCCTGGCCGCCGAGGAGCTCGAGGACCTCGGCGAGACCGGCAGGAAGAACCGCGGCGGTGGCGCCGGCGGTGGCCGCGGCCCGGCCCGCGACGACGCCGGCGAGCAGCCCGACCGCCCGCGCAAGAGCCGCCCTCGCCGCCGCACGCGGGGTGGCGGGTCCGCCGCGCCGGCCGCCGGCTCCGGCGAGGCCGCGCCCGCGCCGGTCGCCGCCTCCGGCGAGGAGGGCTCGGCGCCCCAGCCGCGGCGCCGTCGTCGCCGCCGGGGCGGCGCGAACCGCGGCGGCGGCTCCGAGTCCGCGGCGTAGCAGCCGCGGTGCCGGGGCTGCGACGCCCGCCGCTGCGGGTGTGGGTCTGGACGGCGGCCACCCTGGCGCTGGTCGTCGTCGCCACCCTGCTGTGGCGCGGCTCGGACGCCGCGGCGACCGACCGCTCGACCGCCCCGCAGGCCGCCGTCCCCAGCGGGACGCCGGCCGCCGAGCCGGCGCAGGCCTGGTCGGTGCCCGCGGGACCGGTGCCCGAGGAGGCCGTCGAGAGCCACCGGGTCGTCGTCGGGGACCGGCACGGCGTCACCGCGCTCGACCCCGCGACCGGCGAGCCGGTCTGGCACTACACCCGCAGCAACGCGCGGCTGTGCGACGTCACGGCGACCGACGGGGTCGTCGTCGCCGTCTTCCGCACCGAGGTCCGCTGCGACGAGGCGGTCGCGCTGCGCGCCGACACCGGCGTCTACGCCTGGACCCGCAACGTCAGCTTCGACTCCGACGTCACGCTGTCCAGCCGCAGCGGCCTCGTGCTGGCCACCAGCCGCGGCAGCGTCGTCGTCATCGACCCGATCGGTGACAACATCCGCTGGCGCTACACCCCGGACGACTGCCTGATCGACGGTGCGGTGCCCGGCTCGTCCGGCGTCGCCGTGCTGCTGCGCTGCGAGGGCGTGGCCGGCCTGCGGGTCCGGCTGATCGACAGCGGCCAGGGCAGCGCGGTCTGGACCCGGGACCTCCCGGCCGGGGACGGCCCGGAGCCCGCCCTCGCCGGCGCCGACTGGGGCGTCACCGTGGTGGTCGGTGACGAGCTGCAACTGCTCGCGGCCGCCGACGGCGCCGTCGTGACGACCGCGCCGCTGCCCGCGGCCGGGGACGACGAGCCGCCGCCCCGGGCCACGGACGTCGGCGCCGTCGTCCTGGTGTGGGCGCGCGGGACCCTGACCGCCCTGGAGAGCAACGCCGGCACCGTGCTCTGGCAGCAGCCCGCGGTCGGGTTGCCCACCGCCGAGCCGCTGCTCAAGGTGGGCGTGCCGGCGTCCGCGCTCTACGTGCCCGAGGAGGGCGGCTTCGTGCAGCGCGACCCGGCCACCGGCGCCGAGCTCGGCCGCGCCGCCGTCGACGGCCTGCCCGCCGGCGGGGTGAGCACCGTGGTCGGGGACGTGGTGGTCTACCGGCTGGCCGACGAGGTGCGCGGCTACCGGTGAGGACCCCGACCGGGGCCGCCCGACCGTGAGGTTCACTGGGGTCATGGTCCTGCCCGGTGGTACGTCCGACGCCGTCCCGCTCTCGATCGCCCCCACCGACCTGCGCCAGCTCGCCGAGCACGACGCGGCGCGCCGCACCTTCGCCGGGGGCGCCGGCCCGCTGGCCGCGCTCGACACCGGGCCGGCGGACGGCGCGACGGTCCTGCTCGTCGCGGGCTACACCGGCAGCAAGGAGGACTTCGCCCCGCTGCTGCGGCCGCTGCGCACCGCCGGGTACCGGGCGGTCGCGATCGACCAGCGGGGGCAGTTCGAGTCGCCCGGCCCGGCGGACCCCGGGGCGTACACGGTCGCCGAACTGGCCGCCGACGTCGTCCGCGTGGCCCGCGAGCTGCGCGCCGAGGGCCCGGGACCGCTGCACCTGCTGGGCCACAGCTTCGGCGGGCTGGTCGGCCGCGGCGCCGTCCTGGCCGAACCCGGG
Organism: Geodermatophilus sp. SYSU D00815; assembly: GCF_054050035.1. Classification (NCBI taxonomy): domain Bacteria; kingdom Bacillati; phylum Actinomycetota; class Actinomycetes; order Geodermatophilales; family Geodermatophilaceae; genus Geodermatophilus; species Geodermatophilus sp. SYSU D00815. Next base: position 88,422 of record NZ_JBJGYO010000019.1, read on the forward strand.
CTCTTCACCTCGCTGACGCTGCTGGGCTCGGGGCCGGCGAAGCTGGAGGGCCGGCGCGCCGTGCTCCTCGAGTTCATGCGCCCGCTGCTGGCCGACGGCGGTGTGCCCGCCGTGCACGAGGCGATGGAGCAGCTGGCCATGACCGACCCCAAGGCGCAGGCCGTGCCGGCGCCGACGCGGGCGTTCCTGTCCCGGCGGTTCCTCGCCAACGCCGAGGGCGGCCTGCTCGGGATGGCCGACGCGATGACGTCGGAGCCGGACCGGGTGGCCGAGCTGGCCGCCACCGGGCTGCCGGTGCTGGTCGCGCACGGGGTCGCCGACGACGCGTGGACGCCCGAGGCGCAGGCGGAGATGGCCGTGCGGCTCGGCGCCCGCCACGAGGTCATCCCGGGGTCGATCCACTCCCCCGCGGTCGAGAACCCGACGCGCACCCTGGAGGTGCTGCTCGACTTCTGGGGCAGCGTGGCGGCGTCCGGCGCGGAGGCGGCCTCGTGAGCCCCACCGACGGAAGCCCGACCGACGCCGAGGACCGGCTCGGCTTCTTCGGGCCCGAGAGCGTCACCTGGCGGGTGCACAGCGACCCGTCGTTCTCCGTCGGCGGGCTGCGCGCGCTGCTGCTGCAGGCGCTGCACCCGGTCGCGATGGCCGGCGTCGCGCAGAACACCACCGCCCGCGAGGACCCCTGGCCCCGGCTGGCGCGCACCGCCGCCTACGTCGACACGCTCACCTTCGGCACCCGCCGCGAGGCGCTGCGGGCGGTGCGCCGGGTGCGCGGCATCCACCGGCGGCTCGGGGGCGTCGAGGAGACCACCGGGCGGCAGTACCGCGTCGACGACCCCGACCTGCTGCTGTGGGTGCACTGCTGCGAGGTGGACTCCCTGCTCTCGGTCGCCCGCCGGGCCGGGGTGCCCCTGACCGACGACGACGCCGACCGCTACGTCGCCGAGCAGGTCACCGCGGCCGTGCTGGTCGGGGCGGTCGAGGCGGAGGTGCCCAGGTCCGTGGCGGCCCTCGCCGGCTGCTTCGAGGACCAGCGCCCGTCGCTGGCGCTCACCCCGGCCGCGCGGGACGCGGCACGGCTGGTGCTGCTGCCGCCGATGCCGGCCTGGGTCCGCTTCCTCACCCCGGCCCGGCCGGCGTGGGGCACGCTGGCCTCCCTCGGCTTCGCCACCCTGCCTCGCTGGGCCCGCCGCATGTACTCGATGCCGGGGCTCGGCCTGACCGACGCGGCGGCGACCGCCGGGCTGCGCGCGTTCCGGCAGACGATGCTGGCGCTGCCGCAGCGGGTGCAGCGCTCACCGATCGTGTGGGCGGGTCACGAGCGCGTGGCGGCCTGATCCAGCTCGCGGCGGGCGGCGGCCTGCACCGCCTCCCGGACGCGGTCGAGCCCGGCCGAGCGCAGCCTCCACTGCTGCCAGTGCAGGACGACGTCGACGGCGCCGTCCGCGTCGAGGACCACCAGGTCGGCGTCGCGCACCTGCTGGTCGGGCAGCATGCCCCAGCCGAAGCCCAGGGCCACCGCCGCGAGGTAGTCGGCCGAGGCGGGCACGTAGTGGGTGGGGGGGCCGGCGTCCGGTGCCCGCTCGCGCAGGTAGCGGTGCTGCAGGTCGTCGTGCCGGTCGAAGACGACGACCGGCGCCCGGCGCAGCGCCTCCGCGGTGGGCCCGTCGGGGAACCAGCGCCGCGCGAAGGCCGGCGCGGCCATCGGGCGGTAGCGCATGCCTCCCAGCCGTGTGACGGTGCACCCGGGCACCGGGGAGGCGTCGGTGGTGACCGCGGCCATGACGGTGCCGGCGCGCAGCAGGGCGCTGGTGTGCTCCTGGTCCTCCCGGTGCAGGTCGAGGACGTACTCGCCGGCGAGCGGGGCGAGGGCGGGCAGCACCCACGTGGCCAGCGAGTCGGCGTTGACGGCGACGGGCAGGACCGGCAGCCCGGCGTCCCCGTCGCCGCCCAGTTCGCGGACGGCGTCGGCGGTGAGCAGGTCGACCTGGCGGGCCAGGCGGAGGACGGCCTGGCCGGAGTCGGTGACCTGCACCGGCTTGGTGCGCACCAGCAGCACGCGGCCGGTGGCCACCTCCAGCGCGCGCAGCCGCTGGCTGACCGCGGACGGCGTGACGTGCAGAGCGCGGGCGGCCGCCTCCAGCGTGCCGGCGCGGACGGTGGCGTCGAGGGCGCGCAGCTGGGCCAGGTCGAGGTCCATGAAGCAACGCTAACGTGCCTGAAGAATCATGACCTGGACTGTCGCCCCACCGGTTCCTACCGTCGGAGGCGTGTTCCACACCCCTGCCCTCGTCGCCACCCTGTCGGGACTCGCCCTCGGTCTGGGGCTCATCGTGGCGATCGGCGCGCAGAACGCCTTCGTGCTGCGGCAGGGCCTGCGGCTGGAACACGTGACCGCCGTCGTGGCGGTCTGCGCCGTCTCGGACGTGGCGCTGATCGCGGCCGGCGTGCTCGGCGCCGGGGCGGCGCTGTCGCGGGTGCCGTGGCTGGTGCCGGCGGTGTGCTTCGCGGGGGCGGCGTTCCTGATCGCCTACGGCGTCCTCGCGTTCCGGCGGGCGCTGCGGCCCGGGGTCCTGCTCCCCGACTCGGCCGGCGCGCGCACCGGGCTGGCGGTCACCGTCGGCACGTGCCTGGCGCTGACCTGGCTCAACCCGCACGTCTACCTGGACACCGTGCTGCTGCTCGGCTCCACGTCGTCGACCTTCGGCGAGCAGCGCTGGTTCTTCGCGGCCGGCGCCGGCGTGGCCAGCCTGGCCTGGTTCGCCGGCCTGGGCTACGGCGCCCGGCTGCTGCGGCCGGTGTTCGCCCGGCCGACCGCGTGGCGGGTCCTCGACGGCGGGATCGCCGTCGTCATGACCGCGCTCGGGGTGTCCCTCGCCGTCCGCGGGTTCGCCGGCTAGGGAGTGTCTGGCGGATCATGGAATCCACGTGAGTAGCGCGGCGAGGTGGAGCGCGCCGGCGTAGTTGCGGGCGTGCTTGTCGTAGCGGGTGGCCAGGCCGCGCCACTGTTTGGCCTGGCAGAA
>NZ_JBJGYO010000020.1:0-89718 GCF_054050035.1 Geodermatophilus sp. SYSU D00815
GTGGGTCGGGGTGGGGTGGTGTGTGTTTTTGGTTGTGGGGGGGGGGGTGGGTCCGTACCAAAGGGCCGGGTGGGTGGGGGGGCTTCGGGACCCGTACCCCCCGGGGACGGGTGCGGACACGGCGACGGCGCCCGTCCCCACCCTCTCGGGTGGGCACGGGCGCCGTCGGGGTCGCTACTTGCCGGCGCCGGCGGTGCGCTTGCCGAACCGCTTCTCGAAGCGAGCGACGCGGCCACCGGTGTCGAGGATCTTCTGCTTGCCGGTGTAGAAGGGGTGGCAGGCCGAGCAGACCTCGACGGTCAGCTGACCGTTCGGGGCGGTGCTGCGGGTCTGGAACGTGTTGCCACAGCCGCAGGTCACGGTGGTGACGTTGTAGGCCGGGTGGATGTCGGGCTTCATGAAGTCGCCTCTTCTGCGAAGTCTGTGCGGTTCACCGGGTGGAACGCGGGCGGACGGCGGTGCATTCCGCCCCCGCCCGGCGGGCTCGGCCGACCAGTATCCCTGATCCGCGGAGCCCGCCGGTGGGGAGGTCCTGGAACGGCCCTCCTGCAGGGTCCCGGCCCGAGCGTCAGCGCGGGTCGGGGGGCAGGAGGGTCCTTACTCGTTGCCCGGGCCCAGCGTGGTCTTCTGGATCTGCATGAGGAACTCGACGTTGTTGCGCGTCTTGCGCAGCTTGTCGAGCAGCAGCTCGAGGGCCTGCTGCGGCTCCAGGGCTGAGAGCACCCGCCGCAGCTTGATGAGGATGGCCAGCTCGTCGGGCGACATGAGGATCTCCTCCTTGCGCGTGCCCGACGCGTTGACGTCCACGGCCGGGAAGACCCGCTTGTCCGCCAGCCGGCGGTCGAGCTTGATCTCCGCGTTGCCCGTGCCCTTGAACTCCTCGAAGATGACCGTGTCCATCGTGGACCCGGTCTCGACCAGCGCCGAGGCGATGATCGTCAGCGAGCCGCCGTGCTCGATGTTGCGGGCCGCACCCAGGAACCGCTTCGGCGGGTACAGCGCCGTCGAGTCGACACCACCGGACAGGATCCGCCCGCTGGCCGGGGCCGCCAGGTTGTAGGCCCGGCCCAGGCGGGTGATCGAGTCGAGCAGGACGACGACGTCGTGGCCCATCTCGACCAGGCGCTTGGCCCGCTCGATGGACAGCTCGGCGACCGTGGTGTGGTCCGACGGCGGCCGGTCGAAGGTCGAGGCGATGACCTCGCCCTTCACCGAGCGCTGCATGTCGGTGACCTCCTCGGGCCGCTCGTCGACGAGGACGACCATGAGGTGGCACTCGGGGTTGTTGCGGGTGATCGCGTTGGCGATCGCCTGCAGCACCATCGTCTTGCCGGCCTTGGGCGGCGAGACGATCAGCGCGCGCTGCCCCTTGCCGATCGGCATGACCAGGTCGATGACCCGGGTGGTCAGCTGGTGCGACTCGGTCTCCAGCCGCAGGCGCTCCTGCGGGTAGAGCGGGGTCAGCTTGTGGAACTCGGGGCGCTGGCGCGCCTGCTCGGGCTCCAGGCCGTTGACCGTGTCGAGCCGGACGAGGGCGTTGTACTTGTCCTTGCGCTCGCCCTCGCGGGGCTGGCGGACGGCGCCGGTGATGGCGTCGCCTCGGCGCAGGCCGTAGCGGCGCACCTGGGACAGCGAGACGTAGACGTCGTTGGGCCCGGTCAGGTAGCCCGAGGTGCGGACGAACGCGTAGTTGTCCAGCACGTCGAGGATGCCGGCGACCGGCAGCAGGACGTCGTCCTCGCTGATGGTCGGCTCGGTCTGCTCGAAGCGGTCCCGGCCGCGCCGGTTGCGGTCGCGGTAGCGGCGCCCGCGCCGGCCGCGGCCGCCCTCGAAGTCGTCGTCGTCCTCGTCGCGGTCGTTGCGCTCGTTGCGCCCGCCGTCGGTGCGGTTGTCGGTGCGGTTGTCGGGCCGCCCGCCGCGGTCGGTGCGGTCACCGCGGTCGGGGCCACGGTTGCCGTCCCGGTTGTCGGCGCGGTTGCCCGACCGGTCGCCGTCGCGGGTGCGCTGGCGGTCGCCCTCGGCGCGGTCACCGCCGTCGCGGGTGCGCTGGCGGTCGCCCTCGGCGCGCTCGCCGCCGTCGCGGGTGCGCTGGCGGTCGCCCTCGGCGCGCTCCGCGCCGTCGCGCCCGTCACGGTTGCGGTTGCGGCCGCGCTGCGGGCGGTCGCCCTCGGCGCGCTCCTCCGCCGGCGCGGTGGCCTCGGTCGACGCCGCGCTCTCGGCGGGCGCCGCGCTCTCCGCCGGTGCGGTGCTCTGCGCGGGCGCCGGGCTCTCGGCGGCCGGGGCCTCGGCGCCGCCCTCGGCGGTCGGGGAGCCGGCGGGCCGGCTGGCGCCGCGGCGCCGGCGGGCCGGGGCGGCGGTCTCGCCCACGACGGGGCCGGAGTTGGCGCCGCCGCTGACCGGTGCCTCCAGCGGCTCGGCCGAGGTGGGGGCGCCGGTGCGCCCGTTGACGGTGCCCTCGGTGGAGGCGGCGGGCGCCGGCACCGAGCCGTTGGCCTCGCCGCCGACCTGGCGGGCGGAGATGGCGGCGACCAGGTCGCCCTTGCGCATCCGGGCGATCCCGGTGATGCCCAGTTCGGCGGCCAGCCGCTGCAGCTCGGGCAGCAGCATCCCGGCCAGCCCGCTGCCGCGGCGACGGGAACGCCCCGCCGTCCCAGAAGCGGCAGGTGCCTCGCTCGAGCCGGAGGCGTCCTGCGCACCGGTCACGACGAGGTCTGTGCTTTCACTCACGTACAGGTCCTTCCCTGCGGTGACCTGCGCCCACTGGCGCAGGAGGTGACCCGTTCCCGCCGGCTCCGTGGGGAAGTGGGGACGCCAGAGGAAACGAGTCCGATGGGTGCGAGGCGGATCAGCGGCGACGGATGGATCGTCAGCAACGCCCCGCGCGAGGCTCGCCCCTGGGGGCGGCTACGCCGTGAGCCTAGACGCGACCCACGGACACGACAACACCGGTGGGACCCGGCGTGTTCCTCGTTATCAGGACGATACCTCGGCCCGCTCCGAGAGTACGCGCGCTCCGCCGCGGTCCACCTCGAGCGGCAGCGCCCACCACCCCGCCGGGGTGAGATCGCTCACCGCCGCGGCGGTGGCGCGCCGGGCCAGCACCAGCACGCTCGGCCCCGCGCCGGAGACCACGGCGGCGTGCCCGGCCTCCCGCAGCCGGTCGACGAGCGCGAGCGACTCCGGCATCGCCGTGCCGCGCTGCCGCTGGTGCAGCCGGTCCTCGGTGGCCTCGAGCAGGTACGCCGGTTCGGCGGAGAGCGCGTGCACCAGCAGCGCGGCCCGCCCGGCGTTGAACGCCGCGTCGGCGTGCGGCACCGCCTCCGGCAGCAGCCCCCGGGCCACGTGCGTGGACAGCGTCGCGTCGGGGACCAGGACGACCGGCAGGACGTCCGGGCCGACGTCGACGGTGGCGGCGCGGGCGCCCTGCGCCGTCAGCCACGACAGCGTGGCGCCGCCGAGCACGCAGGCGGCCACGTTGTCGGGGTGGCCCTCGAGCTCGGTGGTGAGCCGGAGGACGGCCTCGAGGTCGATCGCCTCGACGTCGGGGCACAGCGCCCAGGCGCCGACGACGCCGGCGACGACCGCGGCCGCCGACGAGCCCAGCCCGCGCCCCTGCGGGATCCCGTTGGCCGCCACCACCCGCAGGCCCGGCGGGGCCCAGCCGAGCTCGTCGCAGGCGGCCCGGAACGCGCGGACCACCAGGTGCGACCCGTCGGCGGGCAGCTCACCGGCGCCGACCCCGCTCACCTCGACGGACAGCCCGCCGTCGGTCTCGGCGAACTCGACGACGTCGTGCAGCCGCAGCGCCAGGCCGGCGCAGTCGAAGGCGGGCCCCAGGTTCGCGCTGGTCGCGGGCACCCGGACCCGGACGGAGGTGCTCACAGGCCCAGCTGGGCGGCGGCCGCGGCGGCGTCGACCGGGATCGACACCGGCGCGGGCGCACCGGAGATGGCCCACTCCGGGTCCTTGAGCCCGTTGCCGGTGACGGTGCAGACGACGCGGGAGCCGGCCGGCAGCTCCCCCGCCTCGGCGACCTGCAGCAGCCCGGCGACCGAGGCGGCCGACGCCGGCTCGACGAACACCGCCTCCTTGCGCGCGAGCAGCCGGTAGGCGGCGAGGATCGCCCGGTCGGTGACCGCGTCGATGCGGCCGCCGGACTCGTCGCGGGCGGCCAGGGCCTTGGTCCACGACGCGGGGTTGCCGATCCGGATCGCCGTCGCGATGGTCGACGGCTGCTCGACGACCCTGCCGGTGACGATCGGCGCGGCGCCCGCGGCCTGGAAGCCCCACATCCGCGGCAGCTTCGTCGCCGTCCCGTCGGCGGCGTACTCGCGGTAGCCCTGCCAGTAGGCGGTGATGTTGCCGGCGTTGCCGACCGGCAGGCAGTGGATGTCGGGCGCGTCCCCGAGGACGTCGACGACCTCGAACGAGGCGGTCTTCTGCCCCTCGATGCGGTACTGGTTGACGCTGTTGACCAGGCTGACCGGGTAGTCGATCGCCAGCTTGCTCGCCAGCGCCAGGCAGTCGTCGAAGTTGCCCTGCACCTGCAGCAGCTGGGCGCCGTGGACCAGCGCCTGGGCGAGCTTGCCGGTGGCGATCTTGCCCTGCGGGACCAGGACGGCGCAGACCAGCCCGGCGCGGGCGGCGTAGGCGGCGGCGCTGGCGCTGGTGTTGCCGGTGGAGGCGCAGATGACCGCCTGCGAGCCCTCCTCGACGGCCTTGGTGATGGCCATCGTCATGCCGCGGTCCTTGAACGACCCGGTCGGGTTGGCGCCCTCGACCTTGAGGTAGACCTCGCAGCCGGTGCGCCGGGACAGCTCCGGCGCCGGCACCAGCGGCGTCGCGCCCTCCTGCAGCGTGACGACCGGGGTGGTGTGGCTCACCGGCAGCCGCGAGCGGTAGGCCTCGATCAGCCCCGGCCAGAACGGCGAGACGGCGCCGCGCACCGGCGTCCCTGTCATTGCAGCCCCTCCACGCGCAGCACGCTGGTCACCCCGCGGACGGCGGGCATCCCCTGCAGCGCGGCGACCGTCGCCGAGAGGGCGGCGTCGGGGGCGCTGTGGGTGACGATCACGAGCGTCGCGGCGTCCCCGTGCCCGTCCTGGCGGACCGTGGCGATGCTGACGTCGTGCTGGGCGAACTCGTGCGCGACCGCGGAGAGCACGCCCGGCCGGTCGGCCACGTCGAGGCTGACGTGGTAGCGGGTCGGCGTCTCGGCGATCGGCCGCGCGGGCAGGCCGGCGTAGGAGGTGACCGCCGGGCCCGGGGCGCCGGCCAGCCGGTTGCGGGCCACGGCGACCAGGTCGCCCAGGACGGCGCTGGCGGTGGGCTCGCCACCGGCGCCCTGCCCGTAGAACATGAGCTGCCCGGCCGCCTCCGCCTCGACGTAGACGGCGTTGAACGCCCCGTTCACGCCGGCGAGCGGGTGGCTGGTGGGGATCATCGCCGGGTGCACCCGCACGGCGACCGAGTCGCCCTCCGCGTCGTCGGCGCCGCGGCCCGGGACCCGCTCGCAGATGGCCAGCAGCTTGACCACGCAGCCGATCTCGGCGGCGCGGGCGACGTCGCTGGCGGTCACCGCGGAGATGCCCTCGCGGTAGACGTCGGTGGCCGCGACCGGCGTGTGGAAGGCCAGCGAGGCGAGGATCGCCGCCTTGGCCGCGGCGTCGAAGCCGTCGACGTCGGCGGTCGGGTCGGCCTCGGCGTAGCCCAGCTCGGTGGCCTCGGCCAGCGCCTCGGTGAACCCCGCGCCGGTCTCGGCCATGCGGGAGAGGATGTAGTTCGTCGTCCCGTTGACGATGCCGACGACCCGGCGCAGCTGGTCACCGGCGAGCGACTCCCGCAGCGGGCGCAGGAGGGGGATCGCGCCGGCCACCGCGGCCTCGTAGTACAGGTCGACGCCGGCCTTCGCCGCGGCGGCGTGCAGCGCGACGCCGTCCTCGGCGAGCAGCGCCTTGTTGGCGCTGACGACGGACTTGCCGGCCTCGAAGGCGGCCAGCAGCAGCGTGCGCGCCGGCTCGATGCCGCCGATGACCTCCACGACGAGGTCGACGTCGTCGCGGGTGACCAGCGCCTCGGCGTCGGTGGTGAGCAGGTGCGCCGGCACGTCGGGGTGGTGGTCGGGACGGCGGACGGCGACGCCGACCACCTCGGCCCGGCGGCCGATCCGGGCGGCGAGGTCCTCGGCCTGCTCCTCCATCAGGCGCAGCACCGCGGACCCGACCGTCCCGCAGCCCAGCAGGGCCACGCGCAGCGGCCTCACGACCGCACCCCCACGGGGTGCTCCGGTGCCGGCTGGTCGAGGGCGGGCGAGGGCGCGGGCACGTCGGCCAGCACGGCGTCGAGGGCGAACACGTCCGACAGTGTCTGACGCCGGACGACCTCCGTGGCCGTGCCGTTCCGCACAGCGACCACCGGGGGCTTCAGCAGGTAGTTGTAGTTGCTCGCCATCGACCAGCAGTAGGCGCCGGTGGCGGCGACCGCCAGCAGGTCGCCGGGCTGCACGTCGGAGGGCAGCCACAGGTCGCGGACCAGGATGTCGCCGCTCTCGCAGTGCTTGCCCACCACCCGGCACAGCGCCGGCGGGGCGTCGGAGGTCCGGTTCGCCAGCACGCAGGTGTAGGCCGCGTCGTAGAGCGCGGTGCGGATGTTGTCGCTCATCCCGCCGTCGACGGAGACGTAGTTGCGCACCAGCGGGGCGCCCGGGGTGCCGCTGGCGCCCAGCCGCACCGGCTTGATCGTGCCGATCTCGTACAGCGTGACCGTGCCCGGGCCGGCGATCGCGCGGCCCGGCTCCACGGCCAGCCGCGGCACCGGCAGGTCGAGCGCCGCGCACTCGGCCGCGACGACGGCGCGCAGCTTGCCCGCCACGTCGTGCGGGCTCACCGGGTCGTCGTCGGAGAGGTAGGCGATGCCGAAGCCGCCGCCGAGGTTCAGCTCCCCGAGGGTCTCCCCCGTCGCCTGCCGCACCTGCGCGAGCAGCCCCACCACCCGGTGCGCGGCGGCCTCGAACCCGGCGGTGTCGAAGATCTGCGAGCCGATGTGGCTGTGCAGGCCCGCCAGGTGCAGCGCCGGCTCGCGGATCACCCGGACCGCGGCGGTCAGGGCGTCGCCCGTGGCCAGGGAGAAGCCGAACTTCTGGTCCTCGTGGGCGGTGGCGATGAACTCGTGGGTGTGCGCCTCGATGCCGACGGTGGCGCGGACCAGCACCGGCACCGGGGCGCCGCCCGCGGCCACCCGCGCGGCGGCCAGCGGGACCAGCCGCTCGACCTCGTCGAAGGAGTCGAGCACGATCCGGCCGATCCGGGCCTCGACCGCCGTGCGCAGCTCGACCAGCGACTTGTTGTTGCCGTGCAGGGCGATCCGCTCGGCCGGGAAGCCGGCCGCCAGCGCCAGGGCCAGCTCGTTGCCCGAGCAGGCGTCGAGGTGCAGGCCGTCCTCGGCGATCCAGCGGGCGACCTGCCCGCACAGGAAGGCCTTGGACGCGTAGTGCACGTCGGCGCCGGCGAAGGCCGCGGCGAAGTCGGCGGCGCGGCCGCGGAAGTCGGCCTCGTCGAGGACGAACAGCGGGGTGCCGTGCTCGCGGGCCAGCTCGGTGACCGGGCGGCCGCCCAGGTGCAGCTCGCCGTCGACCCGCTCGGCGGTGCGCGGCCAGACGTGCGGGTCGACGACGCCGAGGTCGGCCGGCGGGGGGCCGGCCGGCGTCGGCTGCTGCAGGTTCCCGTGCAGGGGCCCCGCCGGGTGCGCCCTCACCGCTCGCCCCCGCACCGTCGCGCGGGCCGGCCGTCGGTCAGCGGTCCTGCGGGTCGCATGGTCACATCCGCTCCGGCGCGCTCACGCCCAGCACCCCGAGGCCGTTGCGCAGCACCACCGCGGTCGCGGCGCACAGCCACAGCCGGGCGGTGTTCAGCGCGGTCGCCTCCTCGTCGCCGCGCGGCAGCACCCGGCAGTTGTCGTAGAACCGGTGGTAGGTGCCGGCCAGCTCCTCCAGGTAGCGGGCCACCCGGTGCGGCGCCCGCAGTTCGGCCGCCGTCGACACCACGCGCGGGAACTCGCCGATGGCCCGCAGCAGGTCGCCCTCGCGCGGGTGCGACAGCTGGGCCGGGTCGACGTCGGCGGCCTCGCCGAGCGGCAGCCCCAGGTCGGCGGCGTTGCGCAGCACGGAGGAGATCCGGGCGTGCGCGTACTGCACGTAGAAGACCGGGTTGTCGTTGGTCTGCCGGCTCCACAGGTCGATGTCGATGTCGATCTGCTGGTCGACCGACGCCCGGGCCAGCGCGTACCGCGCGGCGTCGACGCCGATCGCGTCGACCAGGTCGGACAGCAGCACGATCGTGCCGGCCCGCTTGCTCATGCGGACCGGCTCGCCGCCCTGCAGGAGGTTGACCAGCTGGCCGAGCAGGATCTCGAGGTGCTCGTCGGGGGCGTCGCCGGTGGCGGCCACCAGCGCCTTGTACCGGCCGACGTAGCCGGAGTGGTCGGCGCCGAGCATGATCACGGCCTTGTCGAAGCCGCGGGCCCGCTTGTCGAGGTAGTAGGCGCAGTCGGAGGCGAAGTACGTCGTCTCGCCGTCGGCCTTGACCAGCACGCGGTCCTTGTCGTCGCCGAAGTCGGTGGTGCGCAGCCACACCGCGCCGTCGGCCTCGTAGACGTGCCCCTGCTCCCGCAACCGGGCCAGCGCCTTCTCCAGCGCGCCGCTGTCGACCAGCGACTTCTCGCTGAACCACACGTCGAAGGCGACGCCGAAGTCCTCCATCGACCGGCGGATCTCGGCGAGCATCAGCGCGACGCCGCGGTCGCGGAACACGCGCAGCTGCGCGTCGTCGTCCCGCTCGAGCACGTCGGGGACCGCGGCCTGCACCTGCGCGGCGATGTCGGCGATGTAGGTGCCGCCGTAGCCGTCCTCGGGCACCGGCCGGCCCTGCGCCGCGGCCTGCAGGCTGCGCGCGAACCGGTCGATCTGGGCGCCGGCGTCGTTGATGTAGTACTCGCGGGTGACCTCGGCGCCGCTGACCTCCAGCAACCGGCCGATGGCGTCGCCGACCGCCGCCCACCGGCTGCCGCCGATGTGCACCGGGCCGGTGGGGTTGGCCGAGACGAACTCCAGGTTCAGCCGCTGCCCGGCCAGCACGTCGGTGCGGCCGTAGTCCTCCCCGGCCGTCACCGCGCGCACGGCGATCTGCCCCAGGGCGTCCTTGGCCAGCACGAGGTTGAGGAAGCCCGGACCGGCGATGTCGACCGACGCGATGCCGTCGTGCGCGCGCAGCTCCTCGGCCAGCACCTCGGCCACCTCGCGGGGCGGGCGCCCGGCGGCCTTGGCCAGGCGCAGCGCCACGTTGGTGGCGTAGTCGCCGTGCTCGGGGTTCTTCGGTCGTTCGACGAGGACGTCGGCGGGGACCTCGACCGACAGCGCGCCGCGGTCGACGGCCGCGGCCACAGCGGTCCGGACGACGTCGCGCAGCTGCTCGGGTGTCACCCGTCGAGCGTACTGAGCCGCTCCCCGCGGCCCCGCCGTCGGTCCTGCGGTTCCGCGGCACCCACAGCTCGCCGACCTAGACTCCCGCGCGAGAAGGGGGCGTCCGCGCCCGACCGGAGCGGCGCGCACGCGCCCAGCACGAGGAGTGGCATTGGCCAAGGACCGCAAGCCCGACAGCGCCCGCGCGACGCGCGGCGAGACCCGCGGGGGGTCGAGCCGGTCCGGCGGCACGAACGGCTCGCGGTCGGCCGGCACCGGCACCGCGCGCAAGGGCGGCCGCACCCGCCCGCCGACGCAGGTCGTGACCGCGCAGCGCAAGCCCTGGGGCCTGATCGCCGCCGCCATCGCCGTCGTCGTCTTCGCCGCCGCCGTCATCACCTACGCGACGGTGCAGGTGAACCGGGCCAACGAGGACCGCGTCACCTCGATCACCCAGATCGACGGCGTGCAGGCCACCGAGTACGCCGCCGGCCAGCAGCACGTCACCACCCCGGTCGACTACACGGAGTCGCCACCGGTCGGCGGCCCGCACGACGGCGTCTGGGCCGACTGCACCGGCACCGTCTACGACGTCGACGTCCGGCACGAGAACGCGGTGCACAGCCTCGAGCACGGCGCCGTCTGGATCACCTACAACCCCGACCTGGTGGGCCAGGAGGACATCGACCGGCTCGCCGAGCTGGTCGACGGCGAGGCGGGCCGGATGCTGTCGCCGTACGCGGGTCTCGACTCCGCCGTGAGCCTGCAGTCGTGGAACCACCAGCTCAAGGTGGACTCGGCCGGCGACGAGCGGATCGAGCAGTTCGCCGACCTCATGACCTTCAACGCCACCCCCTACGGCGACGACGACGAGCGCAACGAGCTGGCCTACCCCGAGATCGGCGCCAGCTGCGAGAACCCGCAGTTCGCCGCCAGCCCGCTCGTCGCGGGCGAGGAGAGCGCCCCGGTCGGCTCCAGCGACATGGCCACCACCCCGACCGCCGGCAGCACCGGCACCCCGTGAGATGACGATGACCGCCGAGCCCGTCGAGACCGCCGGGGCGCCGCCGGCCGGCGCGCCGAGCGGCCGCCGGCTGCGGGCCGCGCTGCTCGCGGTGATCGGCGTCGCGCTGGTGCTGCTCGGTGCCGGTGGCGCCGTCGCCCTGGGCATCGGCCGGGACGAGGCGCCCACGACCGACTCGGTCGACGCCGGCTTCTCCCGCGACATGTCCCGCCACCACCTGCAGGGCGTGGAGATGGCCAACCTCGCCCTCGACCGGGCGACGGACCCCGAGGTCCGGCAGCTGGCGTTCGACATCTCCTCGACCCAGACCAACCAGGCCGGCCGGATGCAGGGCTGGCTGTCGCTGTGGGGTCTGCCGCAGAACGGCGACGAGCCCATGGCGTGGATGGGCTCCTCCGGTCACGACCACGGCGCGGCGCCGGGCGGGCTGATGCCCGGCATGGCGACCGAGGACGAGCTCGCCGAGCTGCGGTCGCTGGAGGGGACGGCGTTCGACGTCCGCTTCCTGCAGCTGATGATCCGGCACCACCAGGGCGGGTTCGACATGGCGCGGTACGCCGCCGAGCACGCCCGGGAGCCCGCGGTGCGGTCCCTGGCCCGGTCGATCGCCCAGACCCAGGACGCCGAGACGACGACCATGGCCGGGATGCTGACCGCGCTCGGCGGCACGCCGCTGCCCGCTCCCTGACGGGCGGTGCGCAGGACGGTCGGGGGCGGCTGGTAACTTCTCCCCTGCCCCACCGACACGAGCCCCCGTAGCTCAGGGGATAGAGCACCGCCCTCCGGAGGCGGGTGCGCAGGTTCGAATCCTGCCGGGGGCACTCCGACCTCCGCGGTCGGCCCGTTCCGGGGCCGCACCCCGTGGCCTACCGTGCGCTCCATGTCCCACATCCCCGACCGGGCGGGTCGCTCGGCCCAGAGCGAGGAGCGGCAGCGTCCGGCGTCCGGGTCCGGCCCGGCGACCGGGCTGTCGCACCTGGGCGAGGTCATGGGGCAGGTGGCCCGGGCGCTGCAGCAGGAGCACGGCGACGTCGAGGCCACCCTGCATGCCATCACCGCGGCGGCGGTGACCTCGGTCCCGGGCACCGACGCGTGCGGCATCACCCTGGTGATCGGCCGCCGGACGGTCGAGTCCCGCGCCCCCACGGGCGCCCTGCCGCGCCGCATCGACCGGTTGCAGGAGGAGCTCGGCGAGGGGCCCTGCCTGGACGCGGTGTGGGAGCAGCAGACGGTGCGCATCGACGACGTCGACCGGGAGGAGCGCTGGACACGCTTCCCCCGCGCGGCCGCCGAGGCCGGGCTGGGCAGCCTGCTGTCGTTCCAGCTCTTCGTCACCGGCGACAACATGGGTGCGCTCAACCTCTACGCCGGCGAACCGCACGCCTTCGGCGAGGAGTCCGAGTCGGTCGGGCTGGTCTTCGCCAGCCACGCCTCGATCGCGCTCGCCGGGGCCCGGGAGGAGGCGAACCTCAGGGCCGCCGTGGCCAGCCGCGACCTGATCGGCCAGGCGAAGGGCATCCTCATGGAACGCTTCAAGGTCCCCGCGGACCAGGCGTTCACCATGCTGGCCCGGGCCTCGTCGCACACCAACCGCCGGGTGGTCGACATCGCCGAGGAGCTGTGCCGGACGGGCGCGCTGCCCGGTCCGCGGCCGCAGGTCCAGCGGTAGGGGCTGCGCCCGGCGCCGGCGACCGGCAGGGTGGACCCACGGTCACGCGCCGGCCGGCAGGCGCGCGGCCCAGGCCCGGCAGTTCAGACAAGCGGGCTGCCGGGCCGCCCTGCCGCCCGACGGCCCGGTCCGAGCCGCCGGCGGACCGGTCCGCCGTCCGTCCGCGGCCGTCGCCTAACGTCCGGGCATGACCGTTCCCGTGGCCGTCACCGGGGCGACCGGCCGGCTCGGCGGCCGGGTCGCCCGCCGGCTCGCCGCGGCCGGGGTGTCCCAGCGCCTGCTCGTGCGCGACCCGGCCCGCGCGCCCCGGCTGCCCGGCGCGGACGTCGTCCCCGCGTCGTACGGCGACGCGGCGGCGGTGCGCGCGGCGCTCGCCGGGCTGCCCACCGTCCTGATGGTCTCCGCGTCGGAGACCCCCGACCGCGTCGACCAGCACCGCACCTTCGTCGACGCCGCGGCCGCGGCCGGGGTCCGCCACCTGGTCTACGTCTCCTTCTACGGCGCCGCGCCCGACGCGACGTTCACCCTCGCCCGCGACCACTGGGCCACCGAGGAGCACGTCCGCGCCCGCGGCCTGCGGTGGACGTTCCTGCGGGACAACCTGTACGCCGACTTCTTCCCGCAGATGGTCGGCGCCGACGGCGCGCTGCGCGGTCCGGCCGGTGACGGGCGCGTCGCCGCGGTCGCGCAGGACGACGTCGCCGACGCCGCCGTCGCGGTGCTGCGGGACCCGGCGGCGCACTCGGGGCGCACCTACGACCTCACCGGGCCCGAGGCGCTGACCCTCGCGGAGGTCGCCGAGGTGCTCACCCGCGCCACCGGGCGCGCCGTCTCCTACGTCCGGGAGACCGTCGAGGAGGCGTACGCCTCGCGCGCCGCCTACGGGGCGCCGGGCTGGCAGGTGGACGCCTGGGTGTCGACGTACACGGCGATCGCCGCCGGCGAGCTGGCCGGCGTCAGCACCGCCGTGCCGGACCTCACCGGGCACCCCGCGCGCGGCCTCGAGCAGGTCGCCCGCGACGCCACGTTCTGAGCACCGTCCTCCCCGGGTATGCCGGGGGTCGCCGCTGAACCCCAGGAGGCCGACGATGTCCATCCAGTCCAGCTCCGGCTCCGTCCCGCCCGTCGTCCCCCCCGACGACGGGACGGACGACCTGGTCGACCGCACCACCGAGGACGGCCAGACCGTCGGCGCCGCCGACGCGGCCGAGGACGCCCGGCGCGCGGGCGCCGACCGCGACACCCCGCTGCGGGACACCGTCGAGGAGGGCGCGCTCGACGCCGGGGTGGACGCCGACCGCGCCACCGACGGCGGCGAGGCGGTGGGCACCGCCGACGCGGAGGCCGACCGGATGGCGGCGGGCGCCGACGACGACCGCGCGTAGCCCCCGCCGCGTCGACTCCCCGATCCGCGTCGACTCCCCGATCCGCGACGACGGCCGGGGCCGCGTCAGCTGGTGAGCAGGCCGCCCTCCACCGGCAGCGTGGTGCCGGTGACGTAGGCGCCCGCGTCGCTCACCAGGAACACCAGCGCCGCCGCCAGCTCGTCGGGGTCGCCGGGCCGGCCGACGAGCACGCGGCCGAGCTGCGCCTCGATGTAGCCCTCGGGGTACTGCTCGGTCATCTCGGAGGCGAAGAAGCCGGGCGCCAGCGCGTTCACCCGGATGCCCTTGCGGCCGGTCCACTGCTGGGCCAGGTCGCGGGTCAGGCCGATCAGGCCGGCCTTGCTCGCCGCGTACGCCGCCTGCGGCAGCCCGGCGGTGGTGAGGCCGAGGATGCTCGAGATGTTGACGATCGAGCTGCCGGGCCGCATCACGCGGCCGCACGCCTGCGCCATCCAGTAGCAGCCGTTGAGGTTCACGTCGATCACCTGGCGGAACTGCTCGGGCGTCTCCCGGGTGGCCGGGACGGCGGTGCCGATGCCCGCGTTGTTGACCAGGACGTCGACCCTGCCGAACTCGGCCATCGCCGCGTCGACCAGCGCCTGGCAGTCCTCGGGCACCGCCACGTCGGTGCGCACCGTGAGCGCCCGGCGGCCGGCCTCCTCGACGAGGCCGCGGGCGTGCCCCAGCCGGTCCTCGCGGCGGGCGGCCAGGACGACGTCGGCCCCCGCCTCGGCCAGCGCCTGCGCGAAGTGGACGCCGAGCCCCGAGGAGGCCCCCGTCACGATCGCCACCCGGCCGTCCAGCCGGAACAGATCCAGGATCGTGCGGTCCCTCACCCGTGTCCCCTCTCGTTGGCCATCGCTGCCCGCACCGTAGTTGGCCGCGTCTCGGGTCAAGTCGGGGGCGTGGGCTGCCGACGCTTCCCGGGGGGATCGGCTCCCGGTGCGAACGGAGGGCGGCGGGTGCGCGAGGGCGGACGGCGACGGCTCGGCGCCCTCGTCCTGTGCGCGGCGGCCCTCACCGGGTGCGCGGCGGCCGACGCGGACGTGGCGCCGGCGGCGGCGACCCGCCAGGCGGCCGGGCAGACCTGGTTCCTGGACTCCGGAGGCGTCGTCCCGCCGGTCCCCGACCTCTCCGAGCCCGCCGAGGTCGGCCTCTCCCCCGTCGTCCCCCGCCCCGCCGTGCCCGAGTTCGTGCCGCCGGTGGTCCCCCGGGGAGTCGGCATCGAGGACGAGCCGCCGCCCGCGGTCTGCGGCGGCTACACCAACCCGGTGCGGATCAACCCCGGCGCCACGCCCGGGCCCGGCACGGCGACGATCAGCTGGATGGCCGACGGCCGGCCCGAGGTCGTCGGCTACCGCGTCCAGGCGGTGTCGCAGACGATCGTGCCCGGTGCGCAACCCGACCCCCTCCGGCAGACCGCGGCCCAGCCGGCCGGGTGCGAGCCGGTCACCGTCACGGTGACCGGGCTGACCCGTGGCGGCGTCTACGTGTTCTGGCTGGAGGAGGCCGTGCTCGACCCCCTGACCGGCGTCACGCGGCTGGTGCAGGTGGGCACCTCCGAGGCCGTCACGATCGGCTGACCGCCCGCACGCCCACCCCGTCGGCGGAGCCCACCCGGGCGACGCCGGTGAACCCGTGCCGCTCCAGCGCGGCGGTCACCGCGCCGGTCACCCGGTCGGCGCGGGTGGGGCCGCCGGCGCCGTAGAGGACCAGGAGCAGCCCGCCCGGCCGCAGGACGTGGCGCAGCACCGCGAGCTCGGCCGCGGCGTCGCCGGTCCAGAACAGGTTCACGTCGACGCAGAAGGCCCGGTCGACGCCGTGCGCCGGCAGCTGCAGCCCGGCGAGCGTCGCGCGCACCACCGTCAGCCGGCCGGCCTCGACGTGCGCGGCGTTGCGCCGGGCGGTGCGCTCGACGGCGACCGCCGACCGGTCGACGGCCACCACCCGGCCGGTCGTCAGCCGCCGGCAGACCAGGTCCGCCGCGACGCCGGGCCCGCAGCCGACCTCGAGGACGACGTCGTCGGGGCGCGGGTCGAGCAGCTGCACCGCCCACCGCACCCGGGCGGGGACCCCGGTCACGTCTCGGCGACCCGGCCGCCGTCGACCTCCAGCCGCCGCGTCGTGCGCACGGCCTCGAGCATGCGGCGGTCGTGGGTGACCAGCAGCAGCGTGCCCTCGTAGCCGGCCAGCGCCTGCTCGAGCTGCTCGATCGCCGGCAGGTCGAGGTGGTTGGTGGGCTCGTCGAGCACCAGCACGTTGACCCCGCGTGCCTGCAGCAGGGCGAGGCCGGCGCGGGTGCGCTCGCCCGGCGAGAGGGTGGCGGCCGGGCGCAGCACGTGGTCGGCGACCAGCCCGAACTTGGCCAGCAGCGTGCGGACCTCCGCGGTGGGCAGGTCGGGCACCTCGGCGGAGAAGGCGTCCAGCAGCGGTTCGCCGCCGAGGAAGCGGCCGCGGGCCTGGTCGATCTCGCCGATCCGCACCGACGGCCCCAGCGACGCCGTCCCCTCGTCCAGCCGCACCCGCCCCAGCAGCGCGCCGAGCAGTGTCGTCTTGCCCGAGCCGTTGGCGCCGGTGATCGCCACCCGGTCGCCCCAGTCGACCTGCAGGTCGACCGGGCCGAGGGTGAAGGCGCCGCGGCGCACCACCGCGCCGCGCAGCGTGGCCACGACCGCGCCGGCCCGGGGGGCGGCCGCGATGCGCATCCGCAGCTCCCACTCCTTGCGCGGTTCCTCGACCACCTCCAGCCGCTCGAGGAGCCGCTCGGTCTGCCGGGCCTTGGCCGCCTGCTTCTCGGCGCTGGCGCGGTTGTGCGCCTTGATGAACTTGTCGGGGTCCTTCTGCTTCTTGACCGCGTCGCGGACGCCCTTGGCCATCCAGTTGCGCTGCATGCGGGCCCGCGCCTCGAGCCCGGCCTTCGTCTCGGCGTACTCCTCGTACTCCTCGCGCGCGTGCCGCCGGGCCACCTCGCGCTCGAGCAGGTAGCTCTCGTAGCCGCCGTCGTGCACCCGCACCAGCTGCTGGGCCAGGTCGAGCTCGACGACCCGGGTGACGGTGCGGGCCAGGAACTCGCGGTCGTGGCTGACCACGACGATGCCGGCCCGGGCCTGCTCGACGAAGCGCTCCAGCTGCGCCAGCCCCGCGAGGTCGAGGTCGTTGGTGGGCTCGTCGAGCAGCAGGACGTCGTAGCGGGCCAGCAGCAGCGCGGCCAGGCCCACGCGCGCGGCCTGCCCGCCGGAGAGGCCGGCGGTCTCGGCGTCGAGGGCGATCCCGGGGGCGACCTCGGCCACCACCTCGGCCGCCCGCTCCTCCAGGTCGGCGCCGCCGAGCGCCAACCAGCGCTCGAGCGCGTCGCCGTAGGCGTCGTCGGCGCCCGGCCGGCCTTCGCTGAGCGCCGCGGTGGCCTCGTCGAGGGCCGCCTGGGCCGCCGCGACGCCGGTGCGGCGGGCCAGGGTGGCCAGCACCGTCTCCCCCGCCGGCCGCTCGGTCTCCTGCGGGAGGTAGCCGATGGTCGCCGTCGGCGGGGACAGCGCGACGCTGCCGGACTCGGCGGGCAGCTCGCCGGCGAGGGTGCGCAGCAGCGTGGACTTGCCGGCGCCGTTGACCCCGACCAGGCCGACGACGTCGCCGGGGGCGACGACGAGGTCGAGGTCGGAGAAGAGGGCGCGGGCGCCGTGGCCGGCGGCCAGGCCGCGCGCGACGAGGGTGGCGCTCATGGGGGGTGCTCCCGGGGTGATCGAGGCGGACGACGTCGGTCACCGGGTCACAGCACGCGACCACTGTAGCGGGCCCGGGGCGGGCTCACCCGCCGTTTCCGTCGTCCTCCTGACCCAGCACCTCGTCGGCCATCTCGTCGAGCATCGCCTCCAGCGCCATGTCCTCGCCGTCGGCGGGGCGGCGGCGCACCAGCCAGGGCTGCAGGTGCTCGTAGCCGCGCACCGACACACGGCGCAGCGGCCGCACCCGGTAGGCCGGCAGGCCGCGCAGCCGGCGGGCCAGCTCGCGGTCGACCAGCACCGACTGCGGGTGGGCGATCGAGGTGAGCCGGCTGGCCAGGTTCACCACGGGCGAGTACACGTCGCCGAGCCGGGTGAGCACCGGCCCGTAGGCCGCGCCCACGCGCAGCGGCGGCCGGTCCTGGGCGGCCCACCGCTCGGGCAGGTCGAGGCCGATGTCGGCGGCCTCGACCGCCGAGGAGGCGGTGAACAGCACGCCGTCGCCGACCGTCTTGACCACCCGGCCGCCGTGCCGGGCGATGACCTCGGCCGCGGTGCTCTCGAAGTCCTCGACCATCCTGCCGAGCTCGCGCCCGCCCATACCGCGGCTGCGCGAGGTGTAGCCGACCAGGTCGGCGAAGCCGACCGCCAGCTCCCGCCGGTCGCCGCCCGCGCCGGCCGCCAGCAGCCGGTCGGCGTTCGCGGCCAGGTGCCGCCGCCAGACGTAGTCCTGCACGTCCCGCAGCAGGGGCAGCAGCGTGCGCGCCGCCTCGACCGCCTCCTCGGGCGTCGCCGCCCGCCCCTCCTGACCGGCCGCGCCGGCCAGGACGTCGGCGAGCATGTCGGTCTGCCAGTCGGCCAGCCGGGACAGCGCCTGCCCCATCGCGCGGGCGATGGTCGCCTCGGTCTCGGGGCCCACGAAGCCGGAGTCGATCAGCGACGTCAGCACGCCCAGCGCCGCGACGTCGGCGTCGCTGTAGGCGGGGTCGTCGTCCGGCGAGTCGGCGAAGCCGAGCGCGCGCCACAGCCGCCGGGTCCGCTCCAGCGGGACGCCCGACAGCTCGGCCACCTGCCGCCGGGTGTAGCGGCGCGGGCCTCCGAGCAGCAGCCGCTCCAGCGCCTCGCGCGCCTCGGGCCCCGGGGCCGGCCCGGGATCGTCCATGGGGTGGATGGTGCCTCTCAGGTGGTGTGCACGACCAGCACGTCGACCGCCGAGCGGCGCGTGGCGTCGGCCGGCACCGAGCCGAGGAGCCGGCCCTTGATCCCGTCGAGCCCCTTGTTGCCGACGACGAGCAGGTCGGCCTGCTCGCGCCGCACCACGTCGAGCAGCGCCTCGACCGGGGAGCCCAGCACCGCGACGGTGCGCACGTCCCCGGCCCCGGCCTGGCGGGCGCGGTCCCCCGCCGCGCGCACGGTGTCCTCGGCCGGGTGCGAGCCGACGACCTGGTAGGCCTCGTCGCCCAGCACGTCCTGCGCGCGCGACAGCTCCCGCTCGTCGGCGTCGGTGGGCAGGTAGGCGCAGGCGACGACGAGGGTGGCCCCGCAGGTCCCGGCGAGGGCGCCGGCCCGCGCGACCGCCCGCAGCGAGGACTCGGAGCCGTCGGTGCCGACGACCACGGTCCGGTACGGGGTGCCGCTCACGGCACGCAGTATATGTGACGCGCGGTACCACGTGTGGGACGGGTCACGGCGTCCCGCCCGCTCGGGGCAGGACCCGCAGCGCGACGACCGGCCGGGGCGCCGGTGGCGGGGACGCCCGGACCCGTTGTCGCCGGACCGGGGCCGGACCATGCTCCCGCCCATGTCCGCTCACCCGAAGGCGTCGGTGGAGGAGGCTCCGCGGCCGGCCGCTCGGCTCAGCACGAAGTACTACGAGCAGGAGCTGACCCGGCTGCAGGTGGAGCTGGTCAAGCAGCAGGAGTACGTCCGCGCGAAGGGGCTGCGGGTGGTCGTGGTCTTCGAGGGCCGTGACGCCGCCGGCAAGGGCGGGGCGATCCAGCGGATCACCGAGCAGCTCAACCCCCGGTTCGCGCGCATCGTCGCGCTCGCCGCCCCCACCGAGCGGGAACGGGGGCAGTGGTACTTCCAGCGCTACGTGGCGCACCTGCCCGCCCGCGGCGAGATGGTCCTGTTCGACCGCTCCTGGTACAACCGCGCCGGCGTCGAGCGGGTCATGGGCTTCTGCACCGACGAGGAGTACTGGGAGTTCCTCCGGTCCTGCCCGGAGTTCGAGCGGATGCTCGTGCGCAGCGGCATCCAGCTGATCAAGTACTGGTTCTCGGTCAGCGACACCGAGCAGGAGCGGCGTTTCCAGGCACGGCTGCACGACCCGACCAAGCGCTGGAAGCTCAGCCCGATGGACCTCGAGGCGCGCAACCGGTGGGTCGACTTCTCCCGGGCCAAGGACGCGATGCTCGCCGCGACCGACATCCCCGAGGCGCCGTGGTGGGTGGTGGAGGCGGAGGTCAAGAAGCGCGCCCGGCTCAACGTGATCAGCCACCTGCTCACCCAGGTGCCCTACGAGGACCTGACGCCCGAGCCGCCGGTGCTGCCGCCCCGCCCGCCGGTGCGCGACGACTACGTCCGGCCGCCCCGGTCGAGCCAGCACTTCGTGCCGGACGTCTGCCCCTGACGGGGCGTTCCCCCGGCGTTCCCCGAGGGTTCGCCGTCGGCGGACACGGTGCCGGCCCGGGCTGCCCCGGAACCGGCCCCCGGTGCGCTTGGATGGCACGGACCAGCCGGACCGATTCCGAGGAGAGCCCCATTTCCAGCGCCACCGCCCCCCGCGCCGATCGCGTGCGCGTCGAGGTCAGCGGGCTGACGAAGACGTTCGGCACCGTCCGCGCCGTCGACGACCTGTCGTTCTCCGTCGAACCGGGCTCGGTCACCGGCTTCCTCGGCCCCAACGGGGCCGGCAAGACGACGACGCTGCGCATGGTCCTGGGGCTGGAGACCCCCGACTCCGGCCAGGCCACCTTCGACGGCGTCCCGTACGCGGCGCTGCCCGAGCCGACGCGCACCGTCGGCGCGGTCCTCGAGACCGCCTTCCACCCCGCGCGCTCGGGCCGCAACCACCTGCGCGTCTACTGCCGCGCCGCCGGGCTGCCGCTGTCGCGCGCCGACGAGGCGCTGCACCAGGTGGGCCTCGCCGACGCCGGCGACCGGCGCGCCGGCGGCTACTCGCTGGGCATGCGCCAGCGGCTCGCCCTGGCCACCGCCCTGCTCGGCGACCCCGCCGTCCTCGTCCTCGACGAGCCGGCCAACGGGCTGGACCCCGAGGGCATCCAGTGGTTGCGCGGCTTCCTGCAGCACATGGCGCACGACGAGGGCCGCACCGTGCTCGTCTCCAGCCACCTGCTGTCGGAGATGGAGCACACTGCCGACCGCGTGGTGATCATCGGCGCCGGCCGGCTGGTCCGGGAGGGCTCCATCGCCGAGCTGCGCTCCGGCGCCGACGGCGCCGGCACCGTGCTCGTGCGCAGCCCCGAGGCGCACCGGTTGGCCGACGTGCTGCGCGCCGCCGGCCACACCGTCACCGCCGCCGACGGCGCGACGCTGACCGTGACCGGGCTGCCCGCGGCCGCGGTCGGCCACCAGGCGTTCACCGCCGGCGTCGAGCTGCACGAGCTGCGCCCGGAGAGCAGCGGCCTCGAGGAGATCTACTTCCGCCTCACCGCCGGCCAGGAGCAGTACGCCGCCTCCACACCCACGACGACCCCCACGACGTCCCAGGAGACCTCCCGATGACGCGGCTGGTGCGCGCCGAGTGGACCAAGCTGTTCACCACCCGCGTCTGGATCGGCCTGCTGATCGGCGCCTGCGTGATGGCCGGCGGGTTCGCCGCGCTGTTCACCGGGCTCGCCGGCGTGGAGCAGAACGGCCAGCCCGGGCTGCCCGCGGTCGGCACCGAGCAGTACGAGGAGCTCGTCTTCTCGGTCGCGGCCAACGCCAGCGTGCTGCTGCTGATCCTCGGCATCATCGGCATGACGCAGGAGTACCGGCACCGGACGGCGACGCCGACCTTCCTCACCACGCCCCGCCGCGGCCGCGTCGTCGCGGCCAAGGTGCTCGCCTACGCGCTGGCCGCGGTGCCGTTCACGCTGCTGGTCCTCGCCGTGAACGTGCTCGTGGTGCTGCTCTACGCCGGCGCCCGGGGCGACGCGCCGTCCCTGGCCGGTGACAACCTGCAGACCCTCACCGCGGCCGGGCTGGTCCTGGTGGTCTTCACCGTCATCGGCGTCGGCGTCGGGGCGCTGCTGCGCAACCAGGTCGGCGCGATCGTCGGCTCGCTGGTCTACCTGTACGTCGTCGAGCCGATCGTCTCCTCGATCGGCGCCATCCAGGGCGCCTACAAGTGGCTGCCCGGCGGCGCGGTGCAGGCCGTGACCTCCGACTTCCAGGCGCCGGACCTCCTGGAGCCCTGGCAGGGCGGCCTGCTGCTGCTCGGCTACGGTCTGGTGGCGGCCGTCCTGGGAACGTTCCTCGCCGTCCGGCGCGACGTCGTGTAGGTGTCGTCCCGCGGGGGTCGGCCGCGCCCGAGCACCGACGACCCGGAACGGGGCGATCGCGCATGACCACCCGCATGACGGCCCAGCGCCTGGTCCGGCTGATCGCCGACGGCGACGCCGAGGCGGTCCGCACCGCCGTCGGCGACGACCCGCGGCTGCTCTCGCGCACGGTCGAGCGGGCCGGGCACAGCGGCTGGACCCCGCTGCACGTGGCCGTGGCCGAGGGTCGGGAGGAGATCGTCCGCGAGCTGGTGGCGGCCGGCGCCGACCTGCACGCCGTCACCGAGCACGACCGGACGCCGCTGCACGTCGCCCTGGAGTTCGCGCCGCAGCTGGTCGCCGTCCTGCGCGCGCTCGGCGCCCCCGTCGACGCCGCCAGCGCCGCCTTCCTCGACGACGTCGACGAGCTCACCCGCGAGCTGGACGCCGGTGCCCACCTCGCCGACCCGGTGACCGGCGTGGACCTGCTGTCCTTCGCCGCCCACGGCGGCGCCGCGGGGACCGCCCGGCTGCTGCTCGACCGCGGCGCCGACGCCGACGGCGGCGCGCTGCACGCGGCGGCCGGCCGGGCGCACGTGGAGCTGGTCCGGATGCTGCTCGACGCCGGCGCGGACGTCGACCGCCGCGACCCCGAGAGCGGCCGCACCGCGATCCACGCGGCCGTGGCCGCCGGCGACACCGGCGACGCGCCCGAGGTCGTGCGCGTCCTGCTGGCCGCCGGCGCCGACGTCAACGCCACCACCAACGACGGCGCCAGCGCCCTCGACATCAGCCGGGTCTCGGCGGCCCGTTCCCGCAGCGCCGACGCGCGCCGGGCGACCCGGAGCGATGCCCTCGCGGAGCTGCTCGTGGCGCACGGCGCCACCGACTGACCCAGCCGCCCCAGGGGCGCACCGGGGCCGTCCCGGGCCGGTGACGGGCACGTCTCCGGCGTAGAGTCGGCACCCGGTCAGAAGACGTCCACAGACGAAGAAGGCACTCGACCCCGTGTCAAGCGTGAGCTCATCCCGGCCGTCCTCCACGAACTCCTCCTCGGTGGCGGGTTTCGGCACCAACGAGTGGCTGGTCGAGGAGATGTACCAGCAGTACCTCGCCGACCCGTCCAGCGTGGACCAGGCCTGGCACGAGTTCTTCGCCGACTACCGGCCGGGCAGCCCGGTCTCCTCCGGGCTGGACCGCGAGCAGCCCGCCCCGGCGGCGTCGAACGGCCCGGCGCCCGCGCCGGCCGCCGCTGCGGCCGCCGCGCCGGCCACGTCGAAGAGCGCCCCCGCGGCGGCGGCGACGCAGGGTTCGGCCACCCAGCAGAGCGGTCCCGCGGCCGCCCCGGGCGCCGCGGAGCCCGCGCCGCGCGCCACGGCGGTGCCCGAGCGCACCGAGGCCACGGTGGTCAACCGCGCCGCCGAGCGCACCGCCCAGCAGCAGCCGGCCGCCCCGGCCCCGAAGCCGGCGGCCGCCCGGCCCGCGCCCGCCAGGAGCGAGGCCGCCGGCGTCCAGCGCACCCCGCTGCGCGGTGCGGCGGCCAGCGTCGTGAAGAACATGAACGCCTCGCTGACCGTCCCGACGGCGACCAGCGTGCGCGCGGTGCCGGCGAAGCTGCTCGCCGACAACCGCATCGTCATCAACAACCACCTGGCGCGCTCGCGCGGCGGGAAGGTCTCGTTCACGCACCTGATCGGCTACGCGCTGGTCCGGGCGCTGCGGGACTTCCCCAACATGAACAACGCCTTCGCCGAGGTCGACGGCAAGCCCACCCTGGTGCAGCCCGAGCACGTCAACTTCGGCCTGGCCATCGACCTGCCCAAGGCCGACGGCACCCGCTCGCTCGTCGTCGCCAACATCAAGGCCGCCGAGACGATGGACTTCGCCCAGTTCTGGGGCGGGTACGAGGACATCATCCGGCGGGCCCGCGCGGGCAAGCTCACCGTCGAGGACTTCTCCGGCACCACGATCAGCCTGACCAACCCCGGCACGATCGGCACCAACCACTCGGTGCCGCGGCTGACCGCCGGCCAGGGCGCGATCATCGGTGTCGGCGCGATGGAGTACCCGGCCGAGTTCCAGGGGATGAACCCCGAGACGCTGGCCGAGCTCGCCGTCAGCAAGATCATCACGCTGACCTCGACCTACGACCACCGGATCATCCAGGGCGCCGAGTCCGGTGACTTCCTGCGCCGGATCCACCAGCTCCTGCTCGGCCAGGACGGCTTCTACGACGAGGTCTTCCGCTCGCTGCGCATCCCCTACGAGCCGGTGCGCTGGGTGCCCGACAAGCGGGTCGTCCACGAGGGGCAGATCGACAAGGAAGCCCGGGTCATCGAGGTCATCGAGGCCTACCGGCGCAACGGCCACCTGATGGCCGACACCGACCCGCTGGAGTTCAAGGTCCGCACCCACCCCGACCTCGACATCGTCGAGCACGGGCTGACCCTGTGGGACCTCGACCGGCACTTCCCCGTCGGCGGCTTCGCCGGCGAGCGCACGATGGCCCTGCGCGACATCCTCGGCGTGCTGCGCAACTCCTACTGCCGCACGGTCGGCGTGGAGTACATGCACATCACCGACCCCGAGGAGCGCGAGTGGCTGCAGAAGCGCATCGAGGTCAAGCACGAGCAGCCCGACCGTGAGAAGCAGAAGCACATCCTCGGCCGGCTGAACGCCGCCGAGGCCTTCGAGACCTTCCTGCAGACCAAGTACGTCGGGCAGAAGCGGTTCAGCCTCGAGGGCGGCGAGTCGGTCATCCCGATCCTCGACGAGGTGCTCATCGCCGGCACCGACTACGACCTCGACGAGGTCGCGATCGGCATGGCCCACCGCGGCCGGCTCAACGTGCTGGCCAACGTGCTCGGCAAGAGCTACTCGAAGATCTTCGGCGAGTTCGAGGGCAACATCGATCCCTCGACCGTGCAGGGCTCCGGCGACGTGAAGTACCACCTCGGCGCCGAGGGCACCTTCCGCAACCCGTTCCGCGACGCCTCGATCGACGTCTCGCTGGCCAGCAACCCCAGCCACCTCGAGACCGTCAACCCGGTGCTCGAGGGCATCGCCCGCGCCAAGCAGGACATCCTCGACAAGGGCGAGAGCGGCTTCACCGTGCTGCCGGTCCTGCTGCACGGCGACTCGGCGTTCGCCGGCCAGGGCGTCGTCGCCGAGACGCTGAACCTCTCCCAGCTGCGCGGCTACCGCACCGGCGGCACCGTGCACGTCGTCATCAACAACCAGGTCGGGTTCACCACCAGCCCGGCCGCCGCCCGGTCGAGCCTGTACTCGACCGACGTGGCGCGGATGATCGGCGCGCCGATCTTCCACGTGAACGGCGACGACCCCGAGGCGTGCGTGCGGGTGGCCCGGCTGGCGGTCGACTACCGCCAGGCGTTCCGCAAGGACGTCGTCATCGACCTCATCTGCTACCGCCGCCGCGGGCACAACGAGGGCGACGACCCGTCGATGACCCAGCCCCTGATGTACGACATCATCGACCGCAAGCGCTCGGTCCGGAAGCTGTACACCGAGGCGCTGGTCGGCCGCGGCGACATCACGCTGCAGGAGGCCGAGGAGGCGCTCAAGGACTACCGCGGCCAGCTCGAGCGCGCCTTCGCCGAGACCCACGACGCGCAGGACTCGGCCAAGCCGGAGCCGGTCATGGACCCCCGCACGCCGCAGGAGTCGACGGTGCGGACGGCGGTCACCCCGGAGGTCCTCAAGACCATCGGCGACGCGCACGTCTCGCTGCCCGAGGACTTCACCGTCCACCCCAAGCTCAAGCGGATGCTCGAGCGGCGCGCGGCCATGGCCAGCGAGGGCAACGTCGACTGGGCGATGGGCGAGCTCATCGCGTTCGGCTCGCTGCTCATGCAGGGCGTCCCGGTGCGGCTGGCCGGCCAGGACTCCCGCCGCGGCACCTTCGTGCAGCGCCACGCGGTGCTCATCGACCGCGAGACGGCGCGGGACTACACCCCGCTGCTGCACCTCTCCGAGGACCAGGCGAAGTTCTTCGTCTACGACTCGCTGCTGTCGGAGTACGCCGCGCTGGGCTTCGAGTACGGCTACTCGGTGGCCAACCCGAAGGCGCTGGTGCTGTGGGAGGCGCAGTTCGGCGACTTCGTCGACGGCGCCCAGATGGTCATCGACGAGTTCATCAGCTCCGGCGAGGCCAAGTGGGGGCAGCGCTCCGGCGTCGTCCTGCTGCTGCCGCACGGCCTCGAGGGCCAGGGCCCCGACCACTCCAGCGGCCGCATCGAGCGGTTCCTGCAGCTGTGCGCCGAGAACAACATGACGGTCGCCAACTGCACGACCCCGGCGAACTACTTCCACCTGCTGCGCCGGCAGGCGCTCTCCGACGTGCACCGGCCGCTGGTCGTCTTCACGCCGAAGTCCCTGCTGCGCGCGAAGGCGGCGGTGAGCCAGGTCGCCGACTTCACCGAGGGCACCTTCTCCCCGGTGCTGGGCGACCCCGGTGTCGGCGGCGAGCCGCTCGACCCGTCGGCGGTCCGCCGGGTGCTGCTGTGCAGCGGCAAGGTCGCCTACGACCTCGGCGCCCACCGCGAGGCCGAGGGCCTGGCCGACACCGCGATCGTCCGGGTCGAGCAGCTCTACCCGCTGCCCGCCGAGCAGGTCCGCGCCGAGCTCGACCGGTACCCGAACGCCCAGGACCTGGTCTGGGTGCAGGAGGAGCCGGCCAACATGGGCGCCTGGCAGTTCATGGCGATCAACCTGCCGGAGCACCTGGGCGGGCGGACCCTGCGCCGGGTCAGCCGCAAGGCGTCGGCGAGCCCGGCCGTGGGCTCGGCCAAGGTGCACGACGCCGAGCAGCGCGAGCTGGTCGCGTCCGCCTTCGCCGGCTGACGTGTACTTCACCGATCGCGGGCTCGAGGAGCTGGTCGACCGGCGGGGCGAGGAGCAGGTCTCCCTCGCCTGGCTGGCCGACCAGCTCCAGGCCTTCGTCGACCAGCACCCCGACTTCGAGGTCCCGATCGAGCGGCTGGCCACCTGGCTGGCCCGCGGCGGCACCGACGACGTCGACGAGTAGAAGGACCCCTCCGCCCCCCACCGCTCGCACGCTCGCGGCGGGACCCTGCGGAGGGGCCGCTCGGTGCGCCTTCGACGCGTCGGCGCAGGTGAGCGGCACTCTGTGTGCGTGCTCGGTCACTCACATGCCCTCTCCGGCCTCGCCGCGGGCGCGGCCACCCTGCCCTGGGCCCCCGTCCACGGCGCCGTGGCCCAGGGCGCCTGGGTGGCCGCCGCCGGCGGGTTCGCGATGCTGCCCGACCTCGACCAGCAGCGGACGACGATCTCGCGGATGTGGGGGCCGATCACCGACCTGCCCGCGGCGCTGATCAACAAGGTCTCCGGCGGCCACCGCTGGGGCACGCACGACGCCGTCCTGGCCCCGCTGGCGTTCGGGTTCCTCGCGCTGGCTGCGGCGCGGACGTTCCCCACCAGCCTGCTGGTGCTGGCGCTGGCGATCGGCCTGGCGCTGCGGGCGCTGCACTTCGTCATCCCCGGCCGCGCCGAGAACACGGTGATCGGCAACCTGGTCATCTCCTGGGGCGGGGCGTGGCTGTTCCTCGACCACTCACCGCCGCCGACGTGGCTGCCCTACGCGGTCGCGGTCGGCGTGCTGGCGCACGTCGTGGGCGACTTCCTCACCCGCGAGGGCATCCCGGTGCCGGTGGTCTGGGTGGTCCGCAAGTGCCGGATCTCCCCGATCCACCTGCGCACCGGCGCCACGGTGGAGAAGGTGCTGCTGGCCCCGGCGTTCCTGGTGGCGACCCTCGTCTTCCTGTACCTCAACACCGGCGTCTCGGCCGCGGTCGACCCGGTGGTGGAACGGATCACCGAGAGCTTCTAGCCCCCTTCTCCCGCGATCACGGGGTCCGGGACGCGACACGCCGGCCGACGTCGGGGTGTCGCGTCCCGAACCCCGTGATCGTTTCCGCGAGGAGCGCGAGCGGGTAGCCCGACGCCGTGGAACAGCTGTCCGAGAAGCTCCTCAACTGGGCGAGCATCCTCGACGAGCAGACCCGGGTGCAGGCCGAGCGCACCGCCTCGCTGCCGTTCGTGCACCCGCACGTCGCCCTCATGCCCGACGCGCACCTGGGCAAGGGCGCCACGGTCGGCTCGGTGCTGCCCACCCGCGGCGCGATCATCCCGGCCGCCGTCGGGGTCGACATCGGCTGCGGCATGATCGCCGTCCGCACGCCGTGGTCGGTCGACGAGGTCCGCGGCCGCGGCCCGCTGGCGCCGCTGCGCGGGGACATCGAGCGGGCCGTGCCGCTCTCGGCCGGCAGGTACAACAAGCGGCTCACCGAGACGGCGAAGGCGCGCGTGGCCGAGCTCGAGCGCCACGGCGAGGAGCTCGGCGTCCTGGGCTCGGTGACCGCGACCGCGCCGAACTGGCCGCTGCAGCTGGGCAGCCTCGGCTCGGGCAACCACTTCATCGAGGTCACCGCCGACGAGCGGCAGCGGGTGTGGCTGTTCCTGCACTCGGGCAGCCGCGGCGTCGGCAACAAGATCGCCTCCCGGCACATCGCGATCGCCGCGGAGCGCGCCCGCCGCGAGCGGCTCGACCTGCCCGACCGCGACCTCGCCTGGCTCGAGGAGGGGACGGCGGAGTTCGACCGCTACATCGCCGAGCTGCGGTGGGCGCAGCACTTCGCCCTGCTCAACCGCGAGGAGATGATGGACCGGGTCGCCGGCTGCCTGGCCCGGCACATGCGGGCCGACGAGGTGCCCGAGCTCGAGCGGATCAACGCCCACCACAACTTCACCCAGCGCGAGACGCACGACGGCGTCGACCTGTGGGTCTCGCGCAAGGGCGCCATCCAGGCGCGGCGCGGCCAGGAGGGGCTCATCCCGGGCTCGATGGGGACGGCGAGCTACGTGACCACCGGCCTGGGCAACCCGCTGGCGCTGGAGTCGGCGCCGCACGGCGCGGGCCGGGCGTACTCGCGCGGCGCGGCCCGGCGGACGTTCACGCGGGCACAGCTGGACGCCGCCATGGCGGGCATCGAGTGGCGGCACAGCGACGTCTTCCTCGACGAGATCCCCGCCGCCTACAAGAGCATCGACGTCGTCATGGCGGACGCGGAGGAGCTGGTGGAGATCCGGCACACCCTGCGTCAGTTGGTGAACGTCAAGGGCGACTAGGCCCTCACCAGCGGTTACGGTTCCGGCCGTGACCGCCGTCTCCTCCCCCGCGCGGCTCGGCCGGGGCACGCACGTCGGCTACGCGCTGGGCTCGATCGGGACGGCGGCGTTCGGCACGGTGCCGGGGCTGCTGCTGCTCTTCTACCTGACCGACGTCCTCGGGGTGGCCGCCGGCGTGGCCGGCGCCGTCGTCTTCGCGCCCAAGGCCTGGGACGTGCTGCTCAACCCGTGGATCGGCAGCCGCTCCGACCGCACCGAGAGCCGGTGGGGCCCGCGGCGGCCGTGGATGCTGGCCGGCGGGCTCACCCTCCCGCCGCTGTTCGTGCTGGTGTTCGCCGGGCCCGGTGGGTCCCCCGGCGTGGCGGCGGCCTGGGTGGCGGTCACGTTCCTGCTCGCCGCCACCGCCTACGGCTGCTTCCAGGTGCCCTACGTCGCCCAGCCCGCCGAGATCACCGACGACCCCGGCGAGCGGTCCACGCTGATGTCGTGGCGGGTGGCCGCGCTGGCCGTCGGCATCCTGCTGGCCGGGGCGGGCGCGCCCGCGGTGGTCGACGCGGCCGGCGGCGACCGGGGCGGCTACCTGGCCATGTCCGCGTTCGTCGCCGTCCTGCTGGCGCTCGGCATGCTCGGCGCGGTCTGGGGCACCCGCGACGCCCCGACGCTCACCCGGGTCCGCAGCGAGGGCCGGCTGGGGACGACGCTGCGGCTGGCCTGGCGCTCGCGGCCGTTCCGGGTGCTGCTGGTCGGCTTCGTGGTGCAGGCACTGGGCATCGGCGTGATGCTCGCCGGCGTCCCCTACTACGCGCAGCACGTGCTCGGCGACGAGGGCGCCGGCACGCTGCTGTTCGCGGCGCTGGTCGGCCCGGCGATCCTGGTCATGCCGCTGTGGCTGCGGGTCAGCCGGCGGCTCGGCAAGCGGGCCGGGCTGCTCATGTCCTCGGTGCTGTTCGCCCTGGGCGCCGCGGCCCTGGCCGTCGGCGACGAGGGCGGCACCGGCGCGGTGCTGCCGCTGGTGGTGCTCGTCGGCATCGGCTACGCGGGCATGCAGATGTTCCCGCTGGCGATGCTGCCCGACGTGATCGCCGCCGACGAGGCCGCCTCCGGGCAGCGCCGGGCCGGTGTGTTCACCGGCGTCTGGACCGCCGCCGAGACCCTCGGCCTCGCCGTCGGGCCCGGGCTGCTCGGCCTGCTGCTCGGCGCCGCCGGCTACGTCTCCTCCACCGGGGACGACGTGGCGCAGGGCTCCGCCGCGGTCACCGCCGTCCGGTTCGGGTTCAGCGTGCTCCCGGCCGTCATCGTGCTGGCCGCCGTGCCGGTGTTCGCCCGCTACCGACTGGAGGCCCCCCGTGACGCCTGACGACGTGCTCGCCGAGCTCACCGCGCTGCAGGCCGGTGACGTCCCGACGCACGGCGGGGCGACGATGGCCTACGTCTACGACTCCGGCCTGGCCGGGCTCGACGACCTCGCCGCCGCGGCGCAGGCGGCGTTCCTGTGGACGAACGCCCTCGACCCGACCGCCTTCCCCAGCGTCGCCCGCATCGAGGACGACCTGGTCGGCGCCGCGCTCGACCTCCTGCACGGCCCGCCGGGCGCCGTCGGCACGCTCACCTCCGGCGGCACCGAGAGCTGCCTGCTGGCGGTGCTCGCCGCCCGGGAGCGGTGGCGCTCGCGCGGCGGCGCCGGGACCCCCACCCTGCTGCTGCCGGTCACCGCGCACGCCGCCTTCCGCAAGGCCGCGCACCTGTTCGGCCTCGAGGTCGTCGACGTCGCGGTCGACCCGGTCACCTGCCGGGCCGAGCCCGCCGCCGTCCGCGCCGCGCTCGACGAGCGGACGGCGCTGGTCGTGGCCAGCGCGCCGTCGTACCCGCACGGCGTGCTCGACCCGGTCGGCGCGATCGCCGCGCTGGCGGCCGCCGCCGGCGTCCCGTGCCACGTCGACGCGTGCATCGGCGGCTGGGTGCTGCCGTTCCTCGACGACGTGCCCGAGCCGTTCGACCTCGCCGTCCCCGGGGTGAGCTCGCTCTCGGTCGACCTGCACAAGTACGGCTACGCGCCCAAGGGCGTCTCGGTGCTGCTCACCGCCGAGCCCGAGCTGCGGCAGCACCACTGGTTCTCCACCGCGGGCTGGCCGGGCTACCCGGTGGTCAACCCGACGCTGGCCGGCACCCGGCCCGCCGGTCCCATGGCCGCCGCCTGGGCCGTGCACCGGTACCTCGGCGACGACGGCTACCGGCGGCTGGCCCGCGACACCCGCGCCGCGACGACGGCGCTGGCCGGGGGCGTCGCCGGCATCGACGGGCTGCGGGTGGTGGGCAGCCCGGTCGCCACCCTCGTCGCGGTGGCGCAGGACGGGCCCGACGGGGTGGACGTGCTCAACCTCGCCGACGAGATGACCGCCCGCGGCTGGCTGCTCCAACCCCAACCGCCGTTCGCCCAGCCCGGCGGCGGCGACCTGCCCGCGACGCTGCACCTCACGGTCACCGGCGCGACCGCCGGCCGGGTCGACGCCCTGCTCGCCGACCTCGCCGACGCCGCCAAGGCCGCCGCGGCCCTGCCCGCGCCGGTGGCCGACCCCGACCTGGTGGCCGCGGCCGCCACGATCGACCCCGCGGCGCTGACCGTCGCCGAGGTCGACGCCCTGCTGGAGGTGGCCGGCGTCGGCGGCGGACGGCTGCCCGAGCGCATGGCGCCGGTGCACGCGCTGGTCGCCGCGCTCCCCCGCCCGGTCGCCGAGCGGCTGCTGGCCGGCGTCCTCGACCTGGTCTACCGGCCCGATCGACGATGACCGCCCTGCGGGTCGTCGCCGCGGTGCTGGCGGGCCGCCCGGACGTGGGCCGGCCGCCGTGGCTGCTGCTCGGGCGGCGGCTGCGCCGGCTGCTGGTGGCCGTCGTGGTGCTGTACGCGGTCATCGTCGTCGCGGCCGCGTCCGGCCGGATCAACGACGTCGGCCGGATGAACGGCGGCCTGGCGTTCCTGATCATGCTCCCGGAGGCCGTCGCCGTCCTGCTCGCCGTCTGGCGGCCGCTCCCCGCCTGGCGGGTCGTGACCGCGGCGTGGCTGGTCGTCCCGTTCGTCCTCGAGCGGCCCGACCGCTGGGACGTGCTCCTCGAGCCGTGGCAGTGGTTCCTGTGGGCGCCGGTGCTCTTCGCCGCCGCGTGGGTGCTGCCCCGCCGCGACACCGTGGCGCTCGCCGTCGTCTCGGCGCTGGCGCCGGTCGTCCTCTCTCCGGCCCTGGCGTGGCCGGGAGGGACCGACACCGTCGTGTACTCGGTGCTCGGCGCGCTGGTCCCGGTCGTCGTCGGCGCCAGCCTCGGCGCCCGGTGGGACGCCCGCCGGGCGCTGGCCGAGGAGCAGGCGCGGACGGCGGCGGCGCAGGCCGAGCGCGGCGCCCTCGCCGAGCGCGCCCGCATCGCGCGGGAGATGCACGACGTCCTGGCCCACGAGCTCTCGCTGATCGCGGTGCGCTGCGAGACGGCGCCCTACCGGCTGCCCGGGCTGCCGCCCGCCGCCGGCGCCGAGCTGGCGGAGCTGGCCGGCACCGCCCGCCGCGCGCTCACCGACCTCCAGCAGCTGCTCGGGGTGCTCCGCGCCGACGACCAGCAGGCCGCGCGCGCCCCGCAGCCCGGGCTGGACGGCCTCACCGGGCTGGTCGAGGAGACGCGGGCCGCCGGTGTCGAGGTGTCGGCCGAGATCGAGCCGGTGCCGGTGCCCGCCGGCGTGGGCCTGTCTGCGTACCGGATCGCGCAGCAGGCGCTGGCCAACGCCGTCCGGCACGCCCCGGGCGCCGCCGTCCGGGTGGAGCTGTGCCCGCACGACGGCGCGCTGCGGCTGCGCGTGGCCAACGGACCGGGCCGCGCGCCCGGGACGCCGGGGGCCGGCGTGGGGCTGCTGGGCATGCGGGAGCGGGCCGAGCTGCACGGCGGGACCCTCGAGGCCGGGCCGACCGGCGACGGCGGGTTCGCCGTGGTGGCCGAGCTGCCGCTCGACGGGGAGGCGACCGCGTGATCCGGGTGCTCATGGTCGACGACCAGGAGATGGTGCGCGAGGGGCTGGCCGCGCTGCTCGCCGCCCAGCCCGACATCGACGTCGTCGGCACCGCCGGGGACGGCGCGGAGGCGCTGCGCCGCGTCGCCGAGCTGACCGCCGCGGGGACCGGCCCCGACGTCGTGCTCATGGACATCCGCATGCCGGTGCTCGACGGGCTGGAGGCCACCCGGACGCTGCTCGCCGACGGCGCGCCCGGGCCCAGGGTGGTCGTGCTCACCACCTTCGACCTCGACGACTACGTGTACGACGCGCTGCGGGCCGGGGCGAGCGGTTTCCTGCTCAAGCACGCGCCCGCGGCCGAGCTGCTGCAGGCCGTGCGGGTCGCGGCCGCCGGCGACGCGCTGATCACCCCCGCGGTCACCCGCCGGCTGATCGCCGACTTCGTCGCCGCGCGCCGGGCCGTGGTGCCGCCGCCGGGCCGGCCCGAGCGGCTGGCCGGGCTGACCGACCGGGAGGCCGAGGTGCTGCGCCTGGTCGCCCGCGGCCTGTCGAACACGGAGATCGCCGCGCACCTGGTGGTGGCCGAGCAGACGGTGAAGACCCACGTCAGCCGGGTGTTCGCCAAGCTGGCGCTGCGGGACCGCGCCCAGGCCGTCGTCCTGGCGTACGAGACGGGGCTGGTCACGCCCGGCGGGGAGGTACCGGGGTAGCACGTGCAGGACGGCTCCCCGGTGTGACGACCCGGGCGCCGTCCGTGCCTAGCGTCGGGCGGCGTGATCACCTCCCCTCGGCGCGCGCCGGTGCTGGTCAGCGCGCTGGTCACGCTCACCGTCGGGGTCGTGGCGCCGCCTGCCGAGGCGGCCGTGCCGCCGCCGGTGGTCCGCGACGCCGGGTGCGCCGCCGCCCTGACCGACCGCCTCGCCCCGGACGGCGGCGGCCCGGTGCGGGTGCTCGGCTGCGACCCGGCCGGGCGGGGGCTGGCCGTCGTGGCGCTGGGCGACCCGGCCACCGCCGCGCACGTCGCGGTCCTGGTGCCCGGGTCCGACATCGACCTGGCCACGCTCGCCGACGCCCGGCGGCCGCAGCGCCGTCCGTTCGGCTGGGCGCAGGCGCTGGCCGCGGCGGGCGGCCCCGG
Organism: Geodermatophilus sp. SYSU D00815; assembly: GCF_054050035.1. Lineage (NCBI taxonomy): Bacteria > Bacillati > Actinomycetota > Actinomycetes > Geodermatophilales > Geodermatophilaceae > Geodermatophilus > Geodermatophilus sp. SYSU D00815. Next base: position 34,026 of record NZ_JBJGYO010000020.1, read on the forward strand.
GCTCGCCGTCGTCCTGTGGGTGGGCTACCCGACGCCGCGCGGGCTCGGCGTCGACGCCGCCTCTGGCCGGCTGGCCCGGGCGGGGGCGGCGGCGCTCGTCCGCTTCGTCGACGACCTGGACGCCGCCGGGCACGTCACCGTCGTCGGGCACAGCTACGGGGCGGTGGTCGTGGCGCTGGCGGCCGACGACCTCGCCGCCGACGACCTGGTCCTCCTCGGCAGCCCCGGCGCGCGGGCGGGCACCGCGGCGGAGCTGGGCACGCAGGCGCGGGTGTGGGCGGCGCGGGCGCCCGACGACTGGATCGGGCGCGTGCCGGCCGTCCGGGTCGGCGACCTCGGCCACGGCGCCGACCCCGCCGATCCGGGTTTCGGCGCCCGCCGGCTGCCCACCGGCGGCGCGCGCGGGCACGACGGCTACTTCCGGCCCGGCTCGGCCGCCCTGGCCGCCGTCGCCGCGGTCGCGACCGGGGACCGGGGCGCCGCGTGACCGCCCCCGCCGCCGGCCGCGATCCCGCCGTGGACGCCCTGCGGGCGATCGCGATCACCGGCGTGGTGGTGGGTCACTGGCTGGTGACGGCGCCGATCGCACCGCGGCCCACCGACGGCGCCGTGCGGCTGGACAGCCCGCTGCGCGCCATGCCGGAGCTGGCGCCGGTCAGCTGGCTGCTGCAGACGCTGGGGCTGTTCTTCCTCGTCGCGGGCTTCGGCGCCGCGCGCAGCTGGTCGGCCGCGACCGGGAAGGGGTGGTGGACCGGTCGGGTGCGCCGGCTGGTCGCGCCGGTCGCCGCGCTGACCGGCGCGGTGGCCTGCGTCGCGGCCGCGCTGGCCCTCGGCGGGGCGCCGCAGAGCCTGGTGCGGCGGGTGGTCACCCTGTCGCTGAGCCCGCTGTGGTTCCTCGGGGTGCACCTGGCCCTGCTGGCCGCGACGCCGGTGCTGGTGGCGCTGGACCGGCGGTTCGGCGCCCGGGCCGTCGTCCTGCCCGTCGTCCTCGCCGTCGTCGCTCCCCCGCTCGTGGTCGCCGCGTGGTGGGTGCCGTGGCAGCTCGGGATCGCCACGGCCCGCCGGCCGCTCCCCCGCGCCGCCGCGGCGGGCCTGGCGGTGGGCGGCGTCGCCGGGGTGGTGCTGCTGGTGGGGCTCGCCGGGTTCCCGTCGGCCGCGGTGGGGGTCCCGGGGACGGCCGGGTCCAACCTCGCCCCGCCGTCGGCGGCGACGGTGTGCCTCGCCCTCGCGCAGGCCGGCCTCGCCGGGCTGGCCGCGCCCCTGCTGGCGCGGGCCGGGGAGCGACCGCTGGTGCGCGCGGCCAACCGGGCGGCGCTGCCGGTCTTCCTGCTGCACCAGCCGGTGCTCGTCGCGCTGTGGCTGGTCACCCTGCCGCTGGGTCCGCTGCCCGGGCTGCACGGTGCCCCGGACGACGCGGGGTGGCTGCTGGCGCGCGCGCTGTGGCTGCTGCCCCTCGCCGTCGTCCTGGCGCGCGCGTGCGGAGTGCCACGGGCGCGCTTTCCGCGCCGTGGCACTCCGCTGCGCGTCAGGCGGTGACCCCGCTCTCGCGGGCGCAGCCGGCGACCGCCTCGGCCACCGCGGCGGCCACCCGGCGGTCGAGCGGGCTGGGCACCACGTGGTCGGGCCGCAGGTCCTCGCCCACGACGCCGGCGATCGCCGCGGCCGCGGCCAGCTTCATCTCCTCGGTGATGGCCGTGGCGCCGGCGTCGATGGCCCCGCGGAAGACGCCGGGGAAGGCCAGCACGTTGTTGATCTGGTTCGGCAGGTCGCTGCGCCCGGTGGCGACGACGGCGGCGTACCTCGCCGCCATCTCCGGGTCGACCTCGGGGATCGGGTTGGCCAGCGAGAACACGATGCAGTTCGGCGCCATCGAGGCGATCGCCGACTCCGGCACCGACCCGCCGGACAGCCCCAGGTAGACGTCGGCGCCCGCGAGCGCGTCGACCATCGTGCCCGCGTACCCGGCGCGGTTGGTGTTCTCGACCAGCCACCGCTTGACCGGGGTGAGGTCCTCGCGCCCGGCGTGCAGGACGCCCTTGGAGTCGGCCACCGAGATGTCCCCGATCCCGGCCCCGAGCAGGATCTTCGTGCAGGCCACCCCGGCCGCTCCGGCGCCGGCCACGACCACCCGCAGGTCGCCGATCTCCCGCCCGACGACCTCGGCGGCGTTGCGCAGGGCGGCCAGGACGACGATCGCCGTCCCGTGCTGGTCGTCGTGCATGACCGGGATGTCCAGCCGCTCGCGCAGCCGGTCCTCGATCTCGAAGCAGCGCGGCGCGCTGATGTCCTCGAGGTTGATCCCGCCGAAGGACGGCGCGATCGTCGCGACCGTCTCGACGATCTCGTCGACGTCGGTGGTGGCCAGCACCACCGGGACGGCGGAGAGCCCGGCGAACTCGCTGAACAGGCAGGCCTTGCCCTCCATCACCGGCAGCGACGCGGCCGGACCGATGTCGCCCAGGCCGAGGACGGCGGTGCCGTCGGAGACCACGGCGACCACGCGCGGGGCCCAGGTGAACCGGCGCGCCAGGGCCGGCTCGGCGGCGATGGCGCTGGAGACGCGGGCGACGCCGGGGGTGTAGGTCAGCGCGAGGTCGGCGATGGAGTCGATGGAGCGGGTGGGGCGTACCTGCAGCTTGCCGCCCTCGTGCACCGCGAACGCCGGGTCGTCGGCGAAGCGGTCGGACCCGTCCGCACCGGTGCCTCCGTGCTGCTCACCCATGGAACGGGGAGCCTAATCCGGTGCCGTCCGCCTCACCCACGGGGCTCCGGGTCGTCGCCGCACGCCGCTCCCCGGCACGCCGCCGTCCGGCGGCTGCCGTGACCCTTGACACACCGTCCGGCCTCGGGACAGGGTGAGCCCAGCCGACCGACCGCGATGCGGACACCTGTCCGGCGCTGCCGCGGCGCGTCGTCCCTGCGGGTCCAGGAGGTGGCCGTCGTGGCTGTCGTGCAGGTACCGGTGCTGGTCGTCGGCGGGAGCCTCGTGGGGCTGACCACGTCGCTCCTGCTGTCCGCGCAGGCGGTGCCGCACCTGCTGGTCGAGCGCCACCGCGGGACGGCGGTCCACCCGCGGGCCGCCTCCTTCCACCAGCGCACGATGGAGACCTTCCGCAGCGTGGGGCTGCAGGAGACGGTCGAGGCAGCGGCGGAGAAGGAGTTCCAGCAGAACGGGGCCATCGTCTCGGTCGAGAGCCTCGCCAGCCCGGACATGACGTTCTTCTTCCGCCACTTCAACGAGGGTGTCGAGCAGCTCAGCCCGACCTCGCGGCTGTTCATCACGCAGATCGGGCTGGAGCCGCTGCTGCGGGACCGCGCGCGGGACCAGGGGGCCGAGCACCGCTTCGGCACGGAGCTGGTCGGCTTCGAGCAGGACGAGGACGGCGTGACGTCGGTGATCCGCGACCGCGACGCCGGTCGCGAGGAGACGGTGCGCTCCCAGTACCTGGTGGCCGCGGACGGCACCCACAGCGGGGTCCGGGACCGCCTCGGCATCGGGATGGACGGCCGGGGGGCGTTCGCCGAGTGCGTCACGATCTACTTCCGGGCCGACGTCCGCGACCTGATCGGCGACCGGAACCTCAGCGTCGTCTACGTGAACCACCCGGAGCTGCTCGGCTTCTTCCGCTTCTCGATCACCGGTGACTCCGGGTTCCTCGCGGTGTTCTCCACGCGCAACCCGGACGGGTCGCGGGACACGCACGTCGCCGACGATCTCGACACCGCCCGCTGCGTGCAGTTCGTGCGCAAGGCCCTGGGCCGGCCGGACGTCGACGTGGCGGTCGAGAACGTCCAGCGCTGGACCGCGGCGGCCGCCCATGCCGCCCGGTTCGCCGACCGGCGGGTGTTCCTCGCCGGTGACGCCGCCCACGTCATGCCGCCGACCGGCGGCTTCGGCGGCAACACCGGCGTGGCCGACGCGCACAACCTGGCTTGGAAGCTCGCCCTGGTCTCCCAGGGGGTCGCGGGGCCGGGCCTGCTGGAGACCTACGACGCCGAGCGCCGACCGATCGCCGACATGGTCGTGGAGCAGGCATACACGCGGTACGCGCTGCGGGTCGACCCGTCGCTGCCGCGCGACGGCCTCGCCGCTCCCCTCGACGACCCGTCCATCGAGCTCGGACCGGTGCACCGGTCGGCGGCCGTGGTCCCGGACGAGGCGGCGGACGACGGAGCCGTCGTCGCCGATCCGCGCCAGCCGTCGGGACGACCCGGCGTCCGGGCTCCGCACCTGTGGGTCGAGGCCGACGGCGCCCCGGCGTCGGTGCTCGACCTCTTCGGTCCCCACCTCACGCTGCTCACCGGCCCGGGCGGGCAGGCCTGGGCGGACGCGGCCACCGCGGTCGCGGAGACGTCGGCGGCGCCGCTCCGGGCCCACCGCCTGGCACCCGACGGCCCGGTCGTGGACCGGGACGGCTCCTTCCCCCGGTCGTACGGGACCGGCGACGAGGGAGCGGTCCTCGTCCGCCCCGACGGCGTGGTCGGCTGGCGCGCCCGCCGGGCGGCGGCGGACCCGCGGACGGTGCTGACCGACGCCGTGCGCCGGCTGCTCTGCCGCTGACCCCCGCGTCACGCCGGCGGGAGTCCCGGGCCTGCCGGGGCCCCGAGGCACCGGAGGTCGGCGTCAGGCCGTCCGGCGCCGGTCGCCGAGCGCCGCCGCGGCGAAGGCCAGGCAGCGCTCCTGGTGCTCCCGGTGCTCCTCGCCGCCGGGCAGGCCGTGCCCGGAGTCGAACCAGTGCACGGTGATCTCCCGGCCCAGCTCGCGGAGGCGGGCCGCGAAGGCCTCGAGCTGGGCCGGCGGGGTGCGGCTGTCGTGCCGTCCCTGCCAGACCATCACCGGCGCCCGCACCGCGGCGGCGTGGGTGAGCGGCGAGCGGTCCCGGTAGAGGTCGGGCCGCTCGTCGGGCCCGCCGCCCAGGAAGGTTCGCATCGCGCCCTGCAGCGCCGGGGAGGCGTCGCGGTAGGCCAGCGCCCAGTCGCCGATGGCGACCTCGGCGATGCCGCCGGCCCACAGCGCGGGCTGCCGGCCGAGGCCGTAGAGGGTGAGGAAGCCGCCGTAGGACTCACCGGTCAGCAGCACCTGGTCGGCCCGCGCCGTGCCCGACCGGACCAGCCACGCGTGCGCGGCGGCGAGGTCCTCGAGCTCCAGCCGCCCGACGTCGCCGCGGACCTGCTCGGCGAAGGCGGTGCCCCGGCCGGTCGAGCCGCGGTAGTTGACCGTCAGGTACGCGTAGCCGGCGTCCGCCCACGCCTGCGCGGCCGGGTTGTAGGCGTCCGGGACCAGCCAGTGCGGGCCGCCGTGCGCGTGCACCACGGCCGGGTGGGGTCCCGGGCCGGCCGGGGTGACCAGCCAGCCCTGCACGAGCGTGCCGTCCGCCGAGGGGAAGGTGACCGACCGGGCGGGCCGCCCGTCGGGCACGGCAGGGGGTGCGAGCACCACCTCGGGCTCCGCGCCCGGGGTCCACGAACGGACGGTCAGCGGCGTGCCGGCCGTCTCGGTGACGGCCAGCACCGACCGGCCGGGGCCGAAGGAGGACGTGCGCACCATCGGCAGCCAGGCGCTGCCGGCGGGCACGGGCACCTGCTCGACCGTCCCGTCGGCGAGGTCGAGGACGTGCAGCGTCTGCACGGCCATCTCCTGCCGGCCGAGCAGCACCGCGCCGCCGTCGTCGGACCAGTCGAGCGGGACGACGTCGGCCGGGTCGCCGGCCCCCGCCAGGACCCGGGCCGCACCGGTGCGCGGGTCCCACAGCACCGGCCGGACCCAGCCGTCGGGCTCGGAACGGACGGCGAGCAGCAGGCGCGCGTCCCCGGCCCCGGGGGCGAACCGCACCGCGGTGGCGCTGCCGCCGCCGGGGTCGGCGTAGGTGGCGACGGTCGTGCCGTCGGCCGTGTCGAGCACGGTGACGGCGAACCGGCGTTGACCGGGCCGGTGGTCGGTGGTGTCCACCGTGACCAGCCGGCCGTCGGCCGACAGCCGGGTGGTGAAGGCCTCGTGCGGCGTGCGCAGCAGCGTCCGGGGCGCCCCGCCGCCGTCGGCGGGCCCGACGAGCAGCCGGTAGCCCGATCCGTCGACGGCGACGACGGCGACCGTCCGGCCGTCCCGGCTGGTGTCCCCGCCGCGGACGGCGTACCGGGGCTCGTCCGGTGTGAGGTCGCGGCGCGCGGCCGGGTCGGCCAGCTCGACCCGCTCCACGTGGCCCAGCTCCTCGCCGGAGTCGTCGGCCAGCCGGAACAGCGCGGTGCCGTCGGGCGCCGGCCACCAGGAGTCGTCGAAGCCGTCGGTGCGCAGGCCGAGCGGGCGCACGGTGCCCGCGGCGACGTCCCACGCCGCCAGCTCCAGGTGGTCGCTGCGCTGCAGGGTCACCACGCCCCGGTCGCGGCCGGCGGCGACCCGGGCGGCGATCGCCCGCTCGGCGGAGAACCGCTCGTGCCACGGCGCCCGGCTCACCGCGCGTCCTCGCCGGTGGGCCGGCCGAGCGCGGCCAGCTCCTCGAGCGCGGTCATGGCGATGGCGACGCCGTCCAGGTAGCGGTCCACCTCGAGGTTCTCGTTCGGCCCGTGGTTGGCCTCGTCGACGTTCGCCATCGGCAGGCCGATGCTCGGGACGCCCAGCACGGCGGTCCAGACGAAGTCGGGCAGCGTCCCGCCGAGGGCCGGCACGAGCACCGGCGGCTCCCCGGTGACCGCCTCGACCGCCCGCGCCAGCGCCGGGGTGAACGGGTTGTCCAGCGGGGTGCGCGACGGCGGCACGGCCAGCTCGAGCGTCGCGGTCACCCGCGGCGCGTGCCGCCGCAGGTGCTCCACGATGCGCTCGAAGACCCGCTCCGGCGCCTGCCCCGCCACCAGCCGGACGTCGATCCGCGCGGTGGCCGACTCGGGGATGATCGTGCGGTCGAGGTCGCCGGTGACGATGCCGTCGATGGTCAGGGTGGGGACGGCGGCCAGCCGCTCGAACCAGCTCAGCTCGTCGTGCCCGTCGTCCAGCGCGTCGACGCCGATGTCGCGCAGGGCCGCCGCGACGTCGACCGGCAGCCGCTCCAGCGCCGCGCGGTCGGCGGCGGGCAGCGGCTCGACGTCGTCGGTGAAGCCCTCCACCAGGACGCGGCCGTCGGGGGCCCGCATCGAGGCCAGCGCGTGCACCAGGGCCCACGCCGGGTTGGGCGCGACGTTGCCGAAGTTGCCCGAGTGCAGCGCCCGGTCCGGACCGGCCACGGAGAGCCGGACGCCGAGGATGCCGCGGACCCCGTGCAGCAGCCGCCAGCGGCCGGACTCGTCGACCGGCCCGTCGCTCCAGACGACGACGTCGCAGGCCAGCGCGGCGCGCTCCCGGGCGACCACCGCGGCCAGGTTCGGGCTGCCGACCTCCTCCTCGCCGTCGAGGACGACGGTGACGCCGCACGGGTGGCCGCCGTCCCGCTCGAGGAGCAGCCGCAGCGCCTGGAGGTGCGCGAGGTGCTGGCCCTTGTTGTCACCGGCGCCCCGCGCCCAGACCCGCCCGTCGCGGATCACCGGTTCGAACGGCTCGCTGCGCCACAGTGCGCGCGGGCCCGCGGGCTGGACGTCGTAGTGGCCGTAGACGAGCACCGTGGGGGTACCCGGGGGCCCGTCGCGGTGACCGACCACGGCGGGGCGCCCGGGGGTGTCCACCACGCGGGCGGTCAGCCCGGCCAGCTCCATCTCGCGCACCGCCCGGTGGGTGGCCTCGGGGAAGCCCTCGCCCGTCGCGCTCACGCTGGGCTGGCGCAGGTAGTCCAGGAGCCGCTCGAGCAGCACCGCGCGGTGCTCCTCCACGAGGCGCCGGTGCGCCGCACCGCGCGCCGAGTTCGTCGCGGGGGTGCTGGTCTGCGGTGACACGGTCGTCACGTCCACCTCCAGGTCGGGTGCGGGCATGCAACCGCTCGATTGGAGGGGTTGTCAACCGAGATGCACGCGCCCGCGGGCTGAGCAGCACCGATGCATCCCGTACGCTCCGGCGGGTGGCCGAGGATCTCCAACCGAGCCGGCGCCGCGCCACGCCGGAGGAGGTCAGCGCGCTCGCCTCGGCGGTGCGGCTGCGCATCCTGCGGCTCACCCTCGACGCCCCGATGACCAACCGCGAGCTGGCCGACCGGCTCGGCGTCGACCCGGCCACCGCGCTCTACCACGTGCGCCGCCTGGTGGCGGTGGGGCTGCTGGCCGCCGACCCGGCGCGACCGCGGCCGGCCGGCGGGGTGGAGATCCCCTACCGGGCCACCCGCCGGTCCTGGGCGCTGGAGCTCACCGAGGAGGAGAAGCCGACCGCGGCCATGCTCGACGCCTTCCTCAGCGAGGTCCGCGAGGCCGGCCTGGAGCGGATCGAGCAGGCCATCCGGCTGCGGGCCACGCTCAACCACGAGCGGCGCCGCGAGCTGGTCAGCCGCCTGTACGCGCTGTTCGACGAGTACGCCGCCACCGACGACCCCGACGGGCAACCCTGGGCGCTGTTCTTCGCGATGCACCCGGGCGAGCCGCCCGGCGCCGACCGGTCCGGCGGCGAGCAGGCGTCCTAGGGGGCGGACGGCAGGCGGCCGGGCCGCGGCCACAGCCGGGCGACGACCCGGCCCACCGGCACGGCGGGTCCGAAGGCCCGGCTGTCGTCGGTGACCAGCGGGTTGTCGCCGACCACCCAGGCGCCGTCGGGGTCGGTGCGCAGCACCCGCTTCACCACGAGCAGGTCGGGCCGGGCGGGGAACCGGGCCAGGACGACGGTGCCGGGCGCCACCGCGGCGCCGACGGGCAGCCGGCGCACCAGCAACCGGTCGCCGTGGCGCACCGTGGGTGACATGGACGGGCCGCTGACCCGGGCGAACACCCAGGCGGAGGGGAGCCGGCCGGCGCCGTTCCCGCTGTCGCTCCCGATCACCGCGAGTAGGGTCGCAGACGACCCGATCTCACGTCATCCGGAGGCACACCCATGCGTTTCCGCATGTTCTCCGCCGTCGAGGCCAGCGCGCACTGCGACCTCCCCTGCGGCGTGTACGACCCGGCCCAGGCCCGCATCGAGGCGGAGTCGGTCAAGGCCATCCAGGAGAAGTACCAGGCCAACGAGGACCCCGCCTTCCGCACCCGCGCGATCCTGATCAAGGAACAGCGGTCCGACCTGGTCAAGCACCACCTGTGGGTGCTGTGGACCGACTACTTCAAGCCGCCGCACTTCGAGAAGTACCCGCAGCTGCACGAGCTGTTCAACAAGGCCACCAAGCAGGCCGGTGCGGCCGGCGGCAAGGGCAGCATGGACCCGGCCGAGGGCCAGAAGCTGCTCGACTACATCGCCGAGATCGACAAGATCTTCTGGGAGACCAAGGCCGCCGCCTGAGCAGGGACCCCGTCCTCCTCGCCCTCGCCCGCTCGGCGCGGGCCCGGGACGGGGCCGGTGAGGCGCTCGACGGCGCCGGTCGACCTCCCCGTCGGCCGGCGCCGTCGCCGCCCGCCGCGTGCTGCGGTGCGCGGCAGTCCCGCCCGGTACCGTTTGCCCACGATGCGCATCGACCGGGCCGGGTGGCCCTTCATCACCGGGCCGCTCGCCCCCGCCGCCGTCCTGGCGGTCGCCGGCCGGCGCCGGACCCGGCTGCTGAGCTGGCCGTTCGTCCTGCTGTCCGCCTACATGGCGCTGTTCTTCCGCGACCCCGACCGGCGGTGCGACGTCGTGCCCCCGCCCCCCGACGACGTCCTCTCCCCCGCCGACGGCGTCGTGATGGTCGCCGGCGAGCCGCAGGAGGGCGTGGCCCCCGAACCGGCACCGGAGGGCGGCTGGCAGCAGGTCAGCGTGTTCCTGTCCGTGATCGACGTGCACGTGAACCGCTCGCCGTACCGGGGCGAGGTCGTCGAGAGCTCCTACCGCCGGGGCAGCTTCCTGGCCGCCTACCGCAAGGAGTCGGCCCACCGCAACGAGCGCAGCGAGATCTGGCTGCGCGAGGGCGACCGCACGGTGGTCTTCCGGCAGATCGTGGGCGTGCTCGCCCGCCGCATCGTCACCCGCACTGGGCCGGGTCGGCACCTGGCCACCGGCGAGCGCATGGGGCTGATGAAGTTCGGCTCCCGCATGGACGTCTTCGTGCCCCGGGAGTGCACCATCACGGTGCAGAAGGGCCAGCGGGTGCGGGGCGGGGAGACCGTCATCGCGCGCTGGCCCGGAACCCGCTGAGGGGGCGCGGAGCCGATGCCACCCACCAGGCGCACGGCCACCGTCGAGTTCGTCCGCGGCTCCGGCCGGCGGGCCCGCCGCCGGGCCCTGGCCACGCTGCCCAGCCTGTTCACGCTGGCCAACATGATGTGCGGCTTCGTCGCCATCCTCGTGTCGATCCGCGGCCAGTACACCCTGGCGGCCGTGCTGGTCGGCCTCTCCGTGGTCTTCGACATCACCGACGGCGCGGTGGCCCGGCTGGTCGGCGCGGTGACGCCGTTCGGGCTGCAGTTCGACTCGCTGGCCGACCTCGTCTCCTTCGGCATGGCCCCCGCGCTGCTGGCGTTCACCCTGTTCTCCGAGGGCGACGACGCCTTCGACCCGCTGGGCTGGATCGCCTGCGGGCTGTGGGTGGCGTGCGCGGCGATCCGGCTCGCCCGGTTCAACACCACGATCGACCCGACCGCCGACAAGCGGTACTTCGTCGGCATGCCCAGTCCCGGCGCGGCCGGCGTGGTGCTGGCCTCGGTCTTCGCCTTCGGCGACGAGATGCAGGGCCGTGACCGGCTGTGGGTTCTCCTGATCGTCGCCGTCCCGGCGCTGCTCATGATCAGCCGCATCCGGTTCCGCTCGTTCCGGTCGCTGGTCAGCCCCAAGAGCCGGCGGCCCTACGGCCTGATCGCCACCGCGGTCCTGCTCGTCGTCGGCTTCGCCACGGTCCCGGTGGTCACCGGCGTCGTCCTCGCCTACGGCTACCTGCTGGCACCGGTGCTGGTGCCGCTCCTCTCGCCGCTGGGCCGGCTGGTACCGGCCCGGGTCAAGGAGGTGCTCACGTGAGCGTGCGGCCGATCCGGCCGGGCGACGTCCCGGCCGTCGTGGGCCTGGTGCGGGAGCTGGCCGAGTACGAGAAGGCGCTGCACGAGGTCCGGCTGACCGAGGAGCAGCTGACCGCGTCGCTGTTCGGCGAGCGGCCGGCCCTCTTCGGCCACGTCGCCGACCTCGGCGGCGCCGTCGTCGGCATGGCGCTGTGGTTCCTCAACTTCTCCACCTGGCGCGGCACGCACGGCATCTACCTCGAGGACCTCTACGTGCAGCCGGAGCACCGCGGCTCCGGCCTCGGCAAGGAGCTGCTGCGCACGCTGGCCGAGACCTGCGTGCAGCGCGGCTACGACCGGCTCGAGTGGGCAGTGCTCGACTGGAACACGCCCTCGATCGACTTCTACCGGGCCCAGGGCGCGGTCCCGATGGACGAGTGGACCGTCTTCCGGCTCACCGACGACGCCCTGCGCACCTTCGCCCGCGTCCCGCGCTGACGTGGATCCGCGGGTCGTCGGCCTGCTGCGCCGCCTCGCGGAGATCGAGAGCGGCGAGGAAATCGCGACGACGGTCCTCGGCGGGGGCCGCCGCGAGACCGTGCGCCGCCCGCACGCGGAGGTGACCGAGCTGCGCCCCGAGGCCGGCGTGCTGGCGGTCCGGCACGGCACGCGGGTCGCGCGGCTGCACCTCCCCGAGGCGGAGGCGCTCGCGCTCCTGGCGACCGCGGCCGAGGACGCGTCCGCGGCGTGGGGCGAGCCGCTGTCGGCGGAGGAGGGCGCGGCGCGGCTCCTCTCCGTCTGGCTCGACGAGTCGGTGGCCACCCGGGAGCCGCACCCGACGGGGTGGTGGACCTACCGCGGCGCGGGGTTCGACCCCCTGCCGCCCTGGGAGGCGCACCGCGGCCGGCGGGCCTAGCCTTCCGGGGGTGGCGGACGCGGACCTGCCGGCGCTCGTGCGGCGCCGGCTGACCGAGCTGGACCTCACCCCCGAGCAGGCCTCGCGGCAGGCCCACTGGGCCGTGGCCCCGCAGACGATCGCGCGGCTGGCCGCCGGCCGGCACCGCGGCCCGGTGAGCGAGCGGCTGGCCGTCGCCCTCGCCCGCGCGCTCGGCGTCCCCGAGAACCGCGTGCGCCGCCTGGCCGGGCTGGCGGAGGTCCCGGATCCGCGGGTCGACGTCGAGACCGGGCCGCACCTGCGGCTGATCAGGGGCGGCGGCGGCCACGGCTAGGCTCGACGCCCGTGACCACCGACCGCAAGAAGGCCGACTGCTGGCTCACCGACATGGACGGCGTGCTGGTGCACGAGGGCAACGCCCTCCCGGGGGCCGCCGACTTCCTCCAGCGGCTGGTGGAGTGCGAGCGCCGGTTCCTCGTGCTGACCAACAACTCGATCTTCACCCCGCGCGACCTCGCCGCCCGCCTGTCGCGGTCGGGGCTGCACGTGCCCGAGGAGTCGATCTGGACCTCGGCGCTGGCCACGGCGGACTTCCTGTCCAGCCAGCTGCCGGGCGGCTCGGCCTACGTCATCGGCGAGGCCGGGCTGACCACCGCCCTCTACGAGGCCGGCTACACGCTCACCGACACCGACCCGGACTTCGTCGTCCTCGGCGAGACCCGGACGTACTCCTTCGAGGCCATCACCCGCGCGATCCGGCTGATCGGCGACGGGGCGCGGTTCATCGCCACCAACCCCGACGTCACCGGCCCCTCCCCCGAGGGCCCGCTGCCGGCCACCGGCTCGGTGGCCGCGATGATCACCAAGGCCACCGGCGCCGAGCCCTACTTCGTCGGCAAGCCCAACCCGATGATGTTCCGGAGCGCGATGAACCGGATCGAGGCGCACTCGGAGTCGACGGTGATGATCGGTGACCGCATGGACACCGACGTCGTGGCCGGCATCGAGGCCGGGCTGGAGACGATCCTGGTGCTGTCGGGCTCCACCCGCGCCACCGACGTCTCCCGCTTCCCGTTCCGCCCGAGCCGCGTCTGCGACTCGATCGCCGACGTCATCGACCTCGTCTAGGCCCGCTGCGAGCGGTGGGGGCGGACGGGTCCCTCAGTCGCCGCGGCGCTGGAAGTACGCCAGCCTGGCCTCGGGCGTGGCCAGCAGGTAGAGCGTGACGGCGACCGGCACCAGCATCGGGATGCCGACCTGCTGCTGCTCGTACTCGAACGCCGCCGTGAGCCCGATGGCGCCGAGCAGCAGCTGCACGGCGACCACCGGCCCGCGGGACCAGGCGGCCAGCCGCCACAGCCCCAGCGCGCACGCCGCGAGCAGGACCGCGCCGAGCAGCGCGAACGCCACCAGGCCCCAGGCGCCCTGCGCCTGGTCGGCGTCGCCGGTGAGGGTCCGCACCGCCATGTAGGCGGCCGCGGCGACGAGGGCCGCCGCCTCGAGCCCCACCACCAGGGCCGCCCAGCGGACGCTGCGCGGGGTCTCCGGCTCCTCCCGGGGCGGCTTGGGCGCCGACGGCTCGGCCGCGGCGCCCAGCAGCCGATCGGCGCGGCTGCGCCCGCGCGGCTGGTCGGTCGTCACGGCGGCGAGACTACGCGCGCCCCACCTGTCCCCCGCCTCGCGCGTGCGGCCGGTGGGACGGCGGTGCGCTGGTTAGCCTGACGGCATGCGTGCGCTCGTGGTGGTCAACCCGGCGGCGACCGCCACGACCGCGCGGGGCCGCGACGTCCTCGTGCGCGCGCTCGCCAGCGAGCTCAAGGTCGACGTGGTCGAGACCGAGCGGCGCGGGCACGGCCGGGAGCTCGGCGCCCGCGCCGTCGCCGACGGGTTCGACGTCGTGGTGACCCTGGGCGGCGACGGCACGGTCAACGAGGTGGTCAACGGCCTGCTCGAGCACGGCCCGGCGCCGCACCTGCCCGACCTCGCCGTCGTGCCCGGCGGCTCGACCAACGTGTTCGCGCGGGCCCTCGGGCTGCCCCGGCGCCCGATCGAGGCCACCGCGCAGATCCTCGAGGCCCTGCGCGCCGGGCGCAGCCGGCTGGTCTCCCTGGGGACGGTGAGCGCGACCGGCACGAGCGCCGCACCGGTGACGCAGCACGACGAGGCCAGCGCGCCGGCCGTCGCGGCCGCCGACGCCGCCGCCGACCCGGGCTGGGCGGCGCCGCGCTGGTTCGTCTTCGCCGCCGGGTTCGGCTTCGACGCCGACGTCATCGCCCGGGTGGAGGCGCAGCGGGCGCGGGGCCGGCGGTCCACGGGCGCGCTGTACGTCCGGGAGGCCACCGGCGCGTTCCTGCTCGGCACGGAGCGCCGGCGGCCCGCGATGACGCTCCGGGTGGACGGCGAACCGCCGGTCGACGGCCTGTTCCTCTGCCTGTTCTCCAACGTCAGCCCGTGGACCTACCTGGGCGCTCGGCCGGTCAACCCCAGCCCCGAGGCCTCCTTCGACACCGGCCTGGACGTCTTCGCCATGGGCCGCACGGGACCGCTGCGCATGCTGCACACGCTGCGGCAGGTCATGGCCCGCCGTCCGGACGCGCGGGGCCGCGGCGTGCACCGCTGGCACGACCTGCCGGAGGTGGAGGTCTCGGCGTCCCGCCCGCAGGGCTGGCAGGTCGACGGTGACCACCTGGGCACCGCCACGGGACTGCGGGTGCGCACCGTGCCGGCAGCCCTCCGCGTCATCGCCTGACGCCTGTCCCGCACAGTTCTCCCGCAGCCCGCGCACAGCCTCTGACCTGGGCTCCTAGCACAGAACCGGCCCTTGCGGTCAAGGCCTTCGCCGGAGTGGTGGACACGTCGAGTGGCGCGCCTATCACGCCCGTGGTGAGGTTGCTCACGAGGGGGTCCACGACGACCTCGATTCGCTTGACAGGCGTCCGGCTCGTGAAAACATCGCGAGAGGAACGCAACCTGCCGGTAACAAGAGCAGGTAGTCGCTGAGCCACGGCGCTGGGCAACCGGTGTCGGCCCGCGGAGCGGACCGAGGCCGTGCGACTAGTCGCAACCGTAGATGACACCGAGGAGTACACCGCCATGGACTGGCGCCACCGCGCCCTGTGCCGCGACGAGGACCCGGAGCTGTTCTTCCCCATCGGGACGACGGGTCCGGCGCTCGTGCAGATCGAGCAGGCGAAGGCGGTGTGCCGGCGCTGCCCGGTCGTCCAGTCGTGCCTCGACTGGGCGCTGCGCTCGGGCCAGGACTCGGGCGTGTGGGGCGGACTGTCGGAGGACGAGCGCCGCGCGCTCAAGCGCCGCCAGGCCCGCACCCGCGCCTACAGCGCCTGACGGGTACCACCCGACCCGAGCACCACTGGCGCGGCAGCACCGCGCACCACGCCGCGAGGCCGGTCCGGATCCCCGGACCGGCCTCGCGGCGTTCCGGGACGAGCCGGGACGAGCCGGGACACGGCCTCAGCGGCGCGGCAGCCCGGCGCCGGGCAGCGAGAGGACCACCTCGGTCCCCCGGCCGCTCCCCGCCGGCGGCCCCATCTCCAGGCTGCCGCCGAGCTCGCCGGTCACCAGGGTGCGCACGATCTGCAGCCCCAGCCCGTCGCTGGCCGCCGGGTCGAAGTCCTCGGGCAGGCCCAGCCCGTCGTCGCGCACCCGGACGACGAGGTCAGCGCCGTCGCGCTCGGCGACCAGCTCGATCGTGCCCGGCTCGCCGTCGCCGAAGGCGTGCTCGGCGGCGTTCTGCAGCAGCTCGGTGACCGCCATGACCAGCGGCGTCGCGGCGGCGGCGGGCATCTCGCCGAACGAGCCGACGCGGCGGGCCCGGGCCGCCGGGCCCACCACCGTGAGGTCGCCGAGCATGGGCAGCACCCGGTCGAGCACGTCGTCCACCTCGACGACGTCCTCCCGGCTGCCGGCCAGGGTCTCGTGGACGAGGGCGATCGACGCCACCCGCCGCACCGACTCCTCCAGCGCGGCCCGCGCCGCCGGCTCGGTCATCCGCCGGGCCTGCAGCCGGAGCAGGGCCGCGACGGTCTGCAGGTTGTTCTTCACCCGGTGGTGGATCTCCCGGATGGTGGCGTCCTTCGTCATGAGCGCCCGGTCGCGGCGCCGGACGTCGGTCACGTCGCGCACCAGCACCAGGGCCCCGGCCTCGGCGCCGGGCGCCTGCAGCGGCAGCGCGCGCACCAGCATCGTGGCGGCGGGGCCCTCGACGTCCATGGGGTCGGGGAAGCGGCCGGCGACCGCCGCGGCGATGCCGGCGGCGACCGCCTCGCCGGCCACCCGGTCGGCCGCCGCCGACCGCGTGAGCTCGCCCAGGTCGGCGCCGACGAGGTCGCCGGTCAGGCCCATCCGCCGGTAGGCCGAGAGCGCGTTGGGGCTGGCGTAGGTGGCTCGCCCCTCGCCGTCGAGGCGCACCAGGCCGTCGCCGACCCGGGGGCTCATCTCGGCGTCCTGCAGCTTCTGCGGCGGGAACGTGCCGGCCGACACCATCAGGCACAGGTCGGCGGCGATGTCGAGGTAGGTCAGCTCCAGCGTGGACGGCGAGCGGGTGACGGCGAGGTTGGTGTCCTTGGCCAGGACGGCGACGACGACGCCGTCGTGGCGCACCGGGATCACCTCGCGCCGGCGGGGGCTGGCGCCCGACCAGTCGGGCTCCCCCTCGGTGACCGGCCGGCCCTCGCGGTAGGCGACGACGAACGGCTCGGCGGCCGGCCCCGAGGCCTCGGCGCCGACCAGGTCGTCGGGCTGGCTGGTCGGCGCGGTCAGCGGCCGGACCTGCGCGACGCACCACCAGTTCCCGGTCCGCAGCGGCACCCACAGCGTGAGGTCGGCGAAGGCGAGGTCGGCCAGCAGCTGCCAGTCGGCGACCAGCCGGCGGGCGTGGTCGACCTGGGAGGGGTGGGAGGCCGACCCGCGGTGCAGGCGCTCGGACAGGCTGCTCATGGTGCCCCGAGCGTAGGTGGCCGCCCCTCCGGTCAGCGGGCTCGGGCGGCCCGCCGCGGGAGGTGGGGCCGCCGGCGGCGTCGCCCGGGGGCTCGCCTCTAGGCTGCCAGCCGTGGTCGAGACGTCCTCCCTGCGCGTGGCGGCGGCGACGCCCGCCGACTTCCCGCGCATCGCCGAGCTGACCGCCGGGATCTACCGCGACGAGGGGCTCGCGCCCGAGGAGTACCTGGCCGAGCTGCGCGACGTCGCCGGCCGGGCGCAGCGCGCCGAGCTGCTCGTCGCCCGCGACGGCGACGCGGTCGTGGGCAGCGTGGCGCTGGTGCTCGACGGCGACTTCGGCGAGATCACCGACTCGGCCGACGAGGCGGCGTTCCGCATGCTCGTGGTCGACCCGGCCGCGCGGGGCCGCGGTGTCGGGGAGCTGCTCGTGCACACCTGCCTGACCAAGGCGCGGGCGGCCGGCAAGCGGCGCATGGTGCTCTCCACCGACCCCAAGATGGTGTCCGCCCACCGGCTCTACGAGCGGCTGGGCTTCACCCGGCTGCCCGAGCGGGACTGGTCACCGCTGCCCGGCGTGCACCTGATGGCCTACGCGCTGGAGCTCTGAGGCCCCCTGCCGGGGGCCCGCCCCGAGCGTGAGAGCGGAGGGGGGCAGGCGGTCCTCACCCCTCGACGGTGGCGATGAGGTCGCCCTCCTGCAGGACCTCGCCCTCGCTGACGTGCAGCTCCTTGACCGTCCCGGCGCGCTCGGTGAGCACCGGGATCTCCATCTTCATGGACTCGAGGATGACCAGCGTGTCACCGGCGGCGACCTCGGTGCCCGGGGTGACGAGGACCTTCCAGACGCTGGAGACCATCTCCGCGTGGATCTCCTCCACCGCCACGCCGGACCTCCTCCGCAGTTGCCGTCCGCTGTCGAGCACATCCTGGCACGCCGGGCGGCCGGCGAGGGTCAGCCGGCGGGCGACGGCGCCCCGGCGGCGAGCCGCTCGAGGACGGCGCAGATCTCCTCGCCGTCGTGCGGCACCCCCGTCTCCGGCAGCCCGGAGAGCACCTCGCTGACGGCGCGAGCGGCAGTCGGGGTGTCCGCGGCGCCGGCGCTGACCGTGGCCAGCAGCGCGTCGTACCACCCGTCGAGCCGGTCGCGGGGGTCGTAGCCGCTGACCGCGACGACGTCGGCGCCGGCCACCGAGGTGCGCCCGCTGGCCGGCAGCCGGCCGGTGATCCGCCCCGCGGTGCCGGGCGGGAGCGTGGACCGCAGCTGCACGGCCACCGCCGCCCGCGGCGTGCCCGGGTGCGGGTCGGCCGCCCGCGCCCGGCGGCCGGAGGCGCTGCGCAGCGCCAGTTCGACGGCGTCGACCGCGTGCGCCCGCTCGAGCACCGCCATGTCGAGGGAGAACCCGGCCGCCACCTCTGCCAGCTCGCCGTCCGGGGCGATGCCGACGGTGACCAGGCCGCGCCAGCCGACGTCCTTGAGGCGGCGGGCGGCGGGCGGCGCCTCGACCGGCTCCGGCGTCCACGAGACGCGGGCGATCCCGGCGGCGCGGTCGCGGGACACCGGCGTGACGTAGCGCAAGCCCTCGTCGGTGACCCAGGCGAGGAAGCCGCGCTCGCTGGCCGGCTCGACGCCGTCGCCGCCGATCCGCTCGAGGACCTCGGGGTCGGGGCCGACCCAGATCAGCCCGGCGCGGCGCACCGCGGTGGCGAGGCGGGCGTTGCCGGCCAGGGCGGGGGGCACCGGCAGCACCGCGGCGGCGCCGCTGCGCAGGGCGGCCTCCACGATGCGGTCGACCGCGAGGTAGGACTGCGCCGCCGGCGCGGGGCCCAGCAGCACCGCGTCGTCGGCCAGCCGGACGTGCCGCGCGCCGCGCTCGGCCTCCGAGTGGACGGCGATCGCCTTGACCCCGAGCCGGGTGCACGCGGCGACGGCCGCGCACGCCGCGGGGCCGCGTCCGGCGACGAGCACGCTCTCGATCCCCAGGTCCATCTCTCCGCCCAGCTCCCCGCAACGCCGCCCCGTCCGGCTCGGCGCCGGACCTCCCCGTGAGAGGCTTGTCCTGTCAGCTTGGCCGGTCGGCCGCCCGCACACACCCCGTGGGCGCCATTGTCCCGGCCGCACCGACGAAGCGGTCCACCCGGGCCGAGACCACCCCCACTCCGAGGAGGCAGCCATGTCCAAGCGTGGACGCAAGCGTCGCAGCCGCAAGAACAGCAAGGCCAACCACGGCAAGCGGCCCAACGCCTGACCGGGGGCCCCGTCCACCCGGACGGGACCGAGAAGGGCCCGGCTCCCCCTGGGAGCCGGGCCCTCCGCGTTCATCCCCGCTCAGGCGGGCGTGGGTCGCTCCCCCGGCTCGCGGACCACCTCGGTGGTCACCTTCTCGACGGTGACCTGGGTGCCGTCCTCCTCGAAGGCGACGGTCGTCAGCTGCAGCTTGATCCGCTCCCGCAGCCCGGGGGGCGGGACGTCGCCGCCGCAGCGGCGGCGGACCAGCGCCTTGAACTCCTGCTCGATGCCGAACTGGCGCAGGCAGCTCGAGCACTCCTCGAGGTGCTCGGCGATCACCGCCCGGCGGGAGTCGGCGGTCTCGTGGTCCAGGAACTCGAACACGTGCGACAGGACGTCGTCGCAGGAGTGGATCTCGATCGGCTCGCCCACGTGAGCGTCGTCGGTCACTTGGAACTCGCCTCCTCCCCGGCCCCGGCGCGGACGAAGCCGCGCTCGCGGGCGTAGTCGGCCAGCAGCTTCTGCAGACCCCGCCGGCCGCGGTGCAGCCGGGACATCACCGTGCCGATGGGCGTGCCCATGATCTCGGCGATCTCCTTGTAGGCGAACCCCTCGACGTCGGCGAGGTAGACCGCGAGCCGGAAGTCCTCGGGCAGCTGCTGCAGGGCCTCCTTGATGTCGGAGTCCGGCAGGTGGTCCAGCGCCTCGATCTCGGCCGAGCGCAGCCCGCTGGAACTGTGCTCCTCGGCGGCGTACAGCTGCCAGTCCTGCACCTGGTCGGTGGGGTACTGCTGCGGCTGCCGCTGCTTCTTGCGGTAGCTGTTGATGTAGGTGTTGGTCAGGATCCGGTACAGCCAGGCCTTGAGGTTCGTGCCCTCGGCGAACTGGTGGAAGGCCGAGTAGGCCTTGACGAACGTCTCCTGGACCAGGTCCTCGGCGTCGGCCGGGTTGCGGGTCATCCGCAGGGCGGCCGGGTAGAGCTGGTCCAGGTAGGGCAGCGCGTCGCGCTCGAAGCGGGCGTCGCGCTGCTCGCGGGTCTCGGCGACCTGCGTGCGGCTGCCGCCCTCCCGGGCCTCCGGGACCTCCACCGGGGCGCCCACGACCGGGGCACCGTGCTGCTCGTCGACCGGATTGCTGCTGGTGGGCTCCTCGGGCACCGACCGTCCTCTCTGCGACCCCCGCATGCGGGAGACCACGTCGGTCGATCCTAGTCGCGGGGCATCCGGGCGGCCCGGGGGCCGATTGCTTGCGGACCGCTGACGGGCGGTGGAGACGGTGCTGCTCACGGCTCCTTCAACCGCGCCGACTCGGGACCGATTCCCCGTCCGGGTGATCGCTACGCTTTCCCGCCGTGGCGGGAACCCCGGCGGTGACGGTGCTGCAGAAGGCGCGGGTGCCGCACACCCTCCACCCCTACGACCCCGAGCACCCCGCCGGCCAGGGGCACGGGGAGGCGGCCGTCGCCGCGCTGGGCGCCGACCCGCGGCGGGTGTTCAAGACCCTCGTGGCCCGGGTGGACGGCGCGCTGACGGTGGCGGTGGTGCCCGTCGCCGGGTCGCTGGACCTCAAGGCCCTGGCCGCCGCCGTGGGCGGCCGCAAGGCGGTCATGGCCGACCCGGCCGACGCCGAGCGCAGCAGCGGCTACGTCGTCGGCGGCATCAGCCCGCTCGGCCAGCGCAAGGCCCTGCCCACGGTGGTCGACGACTCGGCGCTGGGCTTCGCGACCGTCTACGTCAGCGCGGGCAGGCGCGGCCTGCAGGTGGAGCTGCCGCCCGCGGAGCTGGTGAGCCTCACCCGCGCGCGGACGGCGTCGATCGGCCGCTGAGCGGTCGAGCGCGAGACCGGGGTTCTCGGGGTCTGCGCGCCCGCCCGGGACCCCGCTTCCCCGATCTGGCGACGGCGGAGGCCACCGAGGCCGGGTGCCGACGCCCCCTCAGGGCCGGGCGGTGGTGGTGAGCAGCTGGTCGACCGGGGCGTGGTCGTCGGTGAGCACCTCGGCGTCCCCGATGAAGCGGCTCAGCTCATCGCCCTCGGCCACCTCCCACCCGACGCCCTGGGCGGCCATGGCCCGCTCGACCGCGTCCAGCGGCAACGGCGAGCGCGAGGCGAGGACGACGACGTTGCCGCCGTCCTCCCCGGCGAGGACCGGCGCGCGGGCGAGCAGCGCCACGTGCGGGAACACCTCCCGCAGCGTCGCCAGCTCGGCGCGGGCGAACCCGAGCGGCGGGCGGTCGATGAGGTTCGCGGCGTAGATGCCGTCGTCGGTCAGGGCGGCGTCGACCAGTTCGAGGGCCTCGACCGTGGTGAGCTGCCAGGGCACCGACAGGCCGCCGAAGGCGTCGCCGACCACGAGGTCGCGCTCCCCCGCCGGCTCGTCGGCCAGCCCGACCCGGGCGTCCACGACCCGCACCCGCAGCCGGTCGGAGGTCTGCAGACCCAGCTGCTCCCGGTCGATGGCCACCACGCCGGGATCGACCTCCAGCACGAGGCTGTCGGAGCCGGGCCGGGTCTCGGCGAGGTACCGCGGGACCGTGAGCCCGCCGCCGCCGAGGTGCAGCGCCGACACCGGCTGCCCGGGCGGCGCCACCACGTCGGCCACCGCGGCGATCGCGCGCACGTACTGGAACTCCAGGTACGTCGGGTCGGCCAGGTCGACGTAGGAGTGCCGCAGGGTGTCGAGCATGAGCACCCGGCCGGTCTCCCGCTGCGGGTCGGCCACGACGCGGGCGCAGTGGTAGGCGGTCTCCTCCTCGCACCGGCTGGGCGCGACGGCGGCCAGCGCGGACACCCCCACCGCGGCGACGATCAGCGCGACCGGCGGCTTCGCCGCGGGGGTGCGGCGCCGCAGCAGCAGCGCCAGGCCGACGCCGGCGACGACCACGAGCAGGCCCGCGCCGACCAGGATGACGCTGCTGGGCAGCACGGCGATGAGCACGAAGCCGGTGGCGAAGGTGGCCGCGATGGCGCCGAGGGTCCCGATGCCGGACAGCCGGCCGACGACCGCGCCGGTCTCGGCGAGGCTGGCCAGCTGGAGCTTCACGACCATCGGCGGGACGGCGGAGAGCAGCGCCGCCGGCACGACGACGGCGACCGCGGCCAGCAGCAGCACGTTGCCGGCCTGGGCGCCGGTGAGCGCCTCACCGGTGAACCGAACCAGCGGCAGGACGGCGACGGTCAGCGCGCCGCCGCCGACCATCAGCGGCGGGATGAGCCGGCGCGGGTCGCCGCGGTCGGCCGCCGCGCCCCCCGACCAGGCCCCGATCGCGATCGCCGCCAGCGCGAAGCCGATGACCGCGGTGCTCGTCTCGAGCGTGACCCCGACGTAGGGCGCGATCAGCCGCAGCCCGACGATCTCCAGGACCAGCACCACACCCGACGTCAGGAACGTGGCGCCGGCGGCCACCCAGCCGGGCAGCGCGGCGGGAGCGTCCTGCCCCGCCGTCCCGGGTCCGCCCACGTCAGAACAGCGCGGGCTGGTCGGCGGGCGCGCTCACCGACTCCGCCCGGCCCTCGAGCTCGGGGCCGTTGTTCTTCACGTTGTTGACCCGGGTGCTCACCGGCCGCAGCTCCAGGGCCTCCACCAGGTCCGGCGGGGTGGGCTGCGCCAGGGCGTCGACGTCCTCCCGGCCCGGGTCGAGCCAGTCGGCCCACCGGTCCGGCGGCAGCACCAGCGGCATGCGCTCGTGGATCTCCTGCAGCGCCCCGACGGCCGGCGCGGTGACCACGGTGCAGGTGTAGAGCCGGTCGTCGCCCTCGCCCCAGACCTCCCACAGCCCGGCGAAGGCCAGCACGGAGCCGTCCCGGGGGGTGATGAAGTAGGGCTGCTTGCCCGGCGTGTCCAGGCGCTTGGCCCACTCGTACCAGCCGTCGGCGGGCACCAGGCAGCGGCGGCTGCGCGCCGCCCTGCGGAACGCCGGCTTCTCGGTCAGCGACTCGACGCGGGCGTTGAGCAGCCGGTTGCCCACCGACGGGTCCTTGGCCCACGACGGCACCAGCCCCCAGCGGACGGCGCGCAGCTCGCGGTGGCCGCCCCCGGTGCGGGCGCCCTCGGCGTCGCGCTCCTTCTTGTGCCGCACGACGTAGACGTCCTTGGTCGGGGCGACGTTGTAGTCGGCGGGCAGCGGCGGTTGCCCCTCGGCCCTCACCGCCTCGAACTGGACGACGAGGTCGTCGGGGCTGCGGCTGGCGGCGTAGCGACCGCACATGGGGCCCTCCTCAAGACCGGCTGCCCCGACTCTAGGTGGCCCCTGCGACAGCCATCGACGCACGCGTGACGACCGGGGGGCCGGGTAGGGGCGCTACCGGAGACGACGACCCGAGGACGAGGATCCGGACGTGACCGCTACGCAGACCCCACCCACCGAGCAGCCGAAGACCGCCGGCGACGCCGGTGCCCGCCCGTACCGGACGGTCAACCCCTACACCGGCGAGGTCGAGCAGGAGTTCCCGTTCCTCGACACCGACGCCGTCGACGGCGTGGTCGAGAAGGCGCACGCCGCCTTCCTGGAGTGGCGCCGGCTCCCGGTCGAGGAGCGCGCCCGGATCGTCGGCCGCGCCGGTGAGCTGATGCTCGAGCGCGCCGACGAGTTCGCCGCCCTCGTGACCCGGGAGATGGGCAAGCGCATCAAGGAGGCGGCCGGCGAGGTGCAGCTGGCCGCGAGCATCCTGGCCTACTACGCGGAGAACGGCCCCCGCTTCCTCGAGCCCCGGCGCATCGACGTGATGCAGGGCGAGGCCGTCGTCGAGAACGAGCCGATCGGCGTGATCCTGGCGATCGAGCCGTGGAACTACCCCCTCTACCAGGTCGTCCGCGTCGCCGGCCCGAACCTGGTGCTGGGCAACGCGATCCTGCTCAAGCACGCCGAGCTCAACCCGCAGACCGCGCTGGCGATCGAGCGGTGCTTCCTCGACGCCGGCGTGCCGGAGGGCGTCTACACCAACGTCTTCCTGCGCATCCCCGACGTGGAGAAGGTGATCGCGCACCGCCTGGTGCAGGGCGTGACGCTGACCGGCAGCGAGCGGGCCGGCAGCAGCGTCGCCTCCCTCGCGGGCAAGCACCTGAAGAAGTCGGTGCTCGAGCTGGGCGGCTCCGACCCGTTCATCGTGCTCGACACCGAGGACCTCGGCCGCACGGTCAAGGCCGCCACCACGGGTCGGATGCAGAACAGCGGGCAGGCCTGCATCGCCGCCAAGCGGCTGATCGTCACCGAGGACGTCTACGAGCCGTTCGTCGAGGGGCTCAAGCAGGCGTTCGCCTCCTTCTCCCCCGGCGACCCGAGCGACCCGTCGACGTCGCTGGCCCCGCTGTCGAGCGAGCAGGCGGCGAAGGACCTGCACGCGCAGATCCAGGACGCGATCGACAAGGGCGCCACCGTCGTCACCGGCGGCGGCCGCCCCGACCACCCCGGCGCCTTCGTCGAGCCGACGATCCTCACCGACGTCACGCCGGAGATGCGGGCGTACCACGAGGAGCTGTTCGGCCCGGCCGCCGTCGTCTACAAGGTGGCGAGCGAGGAGGAGGCGGTCGCGCTGGCCAACGACAGCGACTTCGGCCTCGGCGCCGCCGTCTTCTCCAGCGACCTCGACAAGGCCCGGGCGGTCGCCGACCGGATCGACGCCGGCATGGTGTGGGTCAACCAGCCCACCGGCTCCTCCGCGGAGCTGCCCTTCGGCGGCGTCAAGCGCTCCGGCTACGGGCGCGAGCTGTCCGAGCTGGGCATGTTCGAGTTCGCCAACCGCAAGCTCACCCGCGTGCTGCCGGCCAAGAAGGCGAGCAAGCCGCAGGCGGGCTGAGGGACGACCCCGTCCAGGGGCCACGGCAGAATCACGTCCGTGACGGAGATCTGGGCGACGCCGCACCGCTCGGCGCCGGTCGACGCGGTCGTCCGCCTGCCCGGATCCAAGTCGCTCACCGCCCGTGCGCTGGTGCTGGCCGCTCTCGCCGACGGCCCGAGCCGGATCGTGCGGCCGCTGCGCGCCCGCGACACCGACCTCATGGCCGCGGGGCTGCGCGCCCTCGGCGTCCGGATCGACGAGGACGGCGGCGACTGGGTGGTCACGCCCGGGCGGCTGCGCGGCCCGGCCGACGTGGACGCCGGGCTCGCCGGCACCGTCCTGCGGTTCCTGCCGCCGGTGGCGGCGCTGGCCGACGGCCCGGTCCGGGTGGACGGCGACCCGCGGCTGCGCGAGCGGCCCAACGCCGGTCTGCTCGCCGCCCTGCGCACCCTCGGGGTGGAGGTCGACGACGGCGGCCGCGGCCGGGCGCCGTTCACCGTGCACGGCACCGGGCGGGTGGCCGGCGGCGCGGTGACGGTCGACGCGAGCGAGTCCTCGCAGATCGTCTCGGGCCTGCTGCTGGCCGCCGCCCGGTTCGCCGGCGGCGTCGACCTGGCCCTGGCCGGCGGGGTGCCGTCGATGCCGCACGTGGAGATGACGGTGACCACGCTGCGGGAGCACCGGGTCGACGTCGTCGCCACCCCGCGCGGCTGGCGGGTCGCGCCCGGCCGGATCGCCGCCCTGGACCGGGTGGTCGAGCCCGACCTGTCCAACGCCGCGCCCTTCCTGGCCGCCGCGCTGGTCACCGGCGGGCGGGTCACCGTGCCGGACTGGCCCGAGGTCACCACGCAGCCGGGCGCGCAGCTGGACGGGCTGCTCACCGCGATGGGCGCGGCGGTGGAGCGCGCCGACGGCAGCCTGACCGTGACCGGCAGCGGGCGGATCCGGCCGCTCGTCGCCGACCTCGGCGAGGTCGGCGAGCTGACGCCGGTGCTCGCGGCGCTGTGCGCGCTGGCCGACGGGCCGTCGCGGCTCACCGGCATCGGCCACCTGCGCGGCCACGAGACCGACCGCCTGCAGGCGCTCGACGAGGTGCTCACCGCCGTGGGCGCGCGGGTGGAGCAGCTGCCCGACGGACTGGTCGTCGAGCCGGGTCCCGGCCGCCCGGCCCGGCTGGACTCCTACGCCGACCACCGCATGGTGCACGCCGGCGCGGTCCTCGGCCTCGCCATCGACGGCGTCGAGGTGGCCGACCCCGGCGCGGTGAGCAAGACGCTGCCCGACTTCGTCGAGCGCTGGCACGGGCTGCTCGGCGACCCGGTCGGAGCCGACCGCTGAGCCCCCGCAGCATCGACAGCCGGTTCGACGAGGACGACGTCCGCGTCCGGCCGAACCGGCGCGGCTCCCGCCCGCGCACCCGGCAGCGGCCGGCGCACGAGGACGCGCTGCCCGGGCTGGTGATCGCCGTCGACCGCGGCCGGATGACCGTGCGGCTCGACGGGTCGGGCGTGGAGGTCACCGCCATGCGGGCGCGCGAGCTGGGCCGGCACGGCGTCGTCGTGGGCGACCGCGTGCGCGTCGTCGGCGACACCAGCGGCCGGCCCGACACCCTGGCCCGCATCGTCGTCATCGAGGAGCGGACGACGGTGCTGCGCCGCACCGCCGACGACACCGACCCCACCGAGCGGGTCGTCGTCGCCAACGCCGACCAGCTCGTCGTCGTCACCGCGGTGGTCGACCCGGAGCCGGCGCTCGGCTTCCTCGACCGCTGCCTGGTGGCCGCCTACGCCGGCGGGCTCGACCCGCTCCTGTGCTTCACCAAGACCGACCTGGGCAGCCCGCGGGCGCTGCTGGACCGCTACGCCGGCCTCGACCTCGACGCGGTCGCGGTCTCCCGGGAGCAGCCGCTCGACGAGCTGGTCGACCGGCTGCACCTGCGGATGAGCGTGTTCGTCGGGCAGTCCGGCGTCGGCAAGTCGACCCTGGTCAACCGGCTCGTGCCCGACGCCTACCGGGCGACCGGCGAGGTGACGAAGGTGGGCAAGGGCCGGCACACGTCGTCGTCGGCCGTGCTGCTCGACCTGCCCGGCGGCGGCACCGTGATCGACACCCCGGGCATCCGCTCCTTCGGTCTGGCGCACGTCACCGCCGAGGACGTGCTGGCCGCCTTCGACGACCTCGAGGAGGCCTCGGTCGACTGCCCGCCCGGCTGCGGGCACACCGCCGAGGACCCCGACTGCGCGCTCGACGCGTGGGCGGCGGACGGTCCGCCGGCGCGGGCCGAGCGGCTGGCCAGCTTCCGCCGGCTGGTCGACGCCGTCGGCCAGCTCGGCCCCGGCTACTGACCGCGGCCACCTCCGGCGGGCTTTCGGTACAGAAAGCCCGGGGCTCCGGCGGGCTTCCTGCACCGAAAGCTCGGTGGCGGTGGGGTGGGTCAGCGCCGGAACAGGACGTCGGCCATCGGCTCGTCGACGGCCTCGATGCGCAGCTCGTGGCCGTTGCCGCGCGGCAGGTCGAGCAGCTCCTCGGTGAGCACGCAGACACCGGTGCCGACGTCGAGCCGGACCCGCCAGCGGTCGGGGTAGGCGCCGGGCTGCCGGGGCAGCGGGTAGCCGTTCGACTCCCACTCGCGGCGGGCGTTCTCCAGCGAGTCGAGCAGGGCGCAGCAGCCGCAGCGCGGGTCGTACGACGCCGTCGTGCGGACGACGGCCTCCCACGCCGGCCGGCCGTGGTGGTCGACCTCGGCCACACCCTCGACGACGAGCGGCGGACCGTCCTCCCCGTCGGCGAGCTCGACCGGGTCGAGCATCGCCACCCAGAAGTAGTTCTCGTAGAAGGGCGCGTCCGTGTCGAGCACCCAGCGCGGGGGTCGCTGCGCCACCAGGCCGTCGGGGCGGAACACCGGCGCCGGCGCCGGCGGCACGGCCGCAGGGGCGCGTCCCGGCGCGGTGAGCACGACGCGCGCGCCGGGGGCCGGGGGCTGGACGCCGGCCTGCAGGACGGCGCCGGCGGCGGTCTCGACCCGCAGCGCGTCCGGCCGGCGCACCCACGCCCGGATCACCGGCTCCCACGCGCCGTCGCGGTACCGCCCGCTGGTGAACCGCAGCGTCGACCAGCGCCACGGCGAGGACCGGGCGAGCGCGGCGAGGTCGACGGCGCTGACCACGCCGGGAGTCTGACGGCCGGACCGGCGCGGGGCGACCGGTTTCCGCGGGCGGGAACGGCCGGTCGTCGACGGGCGGTGCTCCCCGCCCACGTTCAGACGTCGACGTAGCCGCCGGTGCGCCAGTAGACGCCGCCCTCCCGGCTGAGCAGCCCCTCGTCGACCAGGTAGCGGCGCAGCGCCGCGTGGTCGGGGTACCAGACGGCGAGCAGCGCGTTGACCTCGCGTTCGGGGTAGCGGACGCCCGGCTCGAACACGCGCACGAGGTGCTCGAGCACCACCCGCCGCTTCGACTGCTGAGCGGGGATCGACACCAGCCGCCCGCCGCGCACGAAGGCCGACAGCACGGCGTCCTCGGCCGGGTCCGGCGAGAGCGGCTCGGCCGGCGGGGCGGCCGCCGCGGCGGCGCGGGCGGCCGTGCCGAAGCGGTCGGCCCGCAGCTCCAGCACCCGGCCGTCGCGGCGCACCAGCCCGCCGCGGGCCAGCCGGCGGGCGGCGAGGGCGACGTCCTTGAGCGGCAGCCCGGTGGCCTCCGCGACCTCCTCGAGCGTCCCGGCGCCCAGCGCGAGGGCGGCCACGACCTTCAACCGGGTGTCGTCGGCGAGCAGCCCGACGAGGGTCGCGGCGTCCACTCCCCGACCGTATGCGCTCGGTCCGGTCCCGCTACCAGTAGGTTCGGGATCCATGACGTCGGGCTTGGGTTTCACCGAGGACATGCGGCTGGCCCACGTGCTGGCCGACCAGGCCGACGCGATCAGCATGGAGCGGTTCCGCGCCCAGGACCTCAAGGTCGACACCAAGCCCGACCTCACCCCGGTCACCGACGCCGACCGGGCGGTCGAGGAGCAGCTGCGCACCACCCTCGACCGGGCGCGGCACCGCGACGCCGTCATCGGTGAGGAGTTCGGCACCACCGGCCACGGCTCCCGCCGCTGGGTCCTCGACCCCATCGACGGCACCAAGAACTTCGTCCGCGGTGTGCCGGTGTGGGCGACGCTCATCGCGCTGCTGGACGGCGACGAACCGGTGGTCGGCCTGGTGTCGGCGCCGGCGCTGAACCGGCGCTGGTGGGCGGCCAAGGACGTCGGCGCGTGGACCGGCCGGCGGTTGGAGTCGGCCACCCGCTGCCAGGTGTCGGGCGTGCGCGACCTGTCGGACGCCAGCCTCAGCTACTCGAGCCTCTCGGGCTGGGAGGAGCGGGGCCTCCTCGGCGGCTTCCTCGACCTGACCCGGTCGGTGTGGCGCACCCGGGCCTACGGCGACTTCTGGAGCTACGTGCTGCTGGCCGAGGGTGCGGTCGACGTGGCCTGCGAGCCGGAGGTGTCGCTGTGGGACCTCGCCGCGCTCGACGTCGTCGTGCGCGAGGCCGGCGGGCGGTTCACCGCGCTCACCGGGCAGCCGGGACCGGCCGGCGGCAGCGCGCTGGCGACCAACGGGGTGCTGCACGACGCCGCGCTGGCGATGCTGCGCCCGCCCCCAGAGGCCGCATGAGGAAGGGCGCGCCCCCAGCGGGGCGCGCCCTTCCCGTCGTGCGGGTCAGCGGGGTGTGGTGCCCCCGGGGCCGCCGGAGAACCGGCGGCGGAGCCCCTCGATCTTCGCCCGGTTCTTCGGGTCCTTGGCGAACTGCTGCGCCTTGCCGGCGGCGTCACGCAGCAGCTGCTGACCCCGCGGGCTCTTGGCGAACTCGCTGACCTTGCCGAACATCGACGACTTCATCGCGCTCCTCCTTCGCGGCGGGGCCAGGGGAAGCGGCCCGTCTCCGATCAGAACGGTGCCCGCCCGGGGGCGGTTCCATGCGCGGCGGGGCGCGCGTCGAGGCCCGCGGCCCGCCCGGCCAGCAGCGCGGCGCCGATCGCGGAGGCGCTGCGCAGGGGCACGTACCGCAGCGACCGGCCGAGGACCTCGGCGAGCAGCTGCCGCACCAGCGGCTCCCGCCCGCCGCCCCCGGTGAGGACGACGTCGCCGTCCGGGCGCTCCAGCAGGGCGAAGGCGGCGCCGACCGCCTGCACGACCCCCTCGACGGCGGCGCGCGCCAGATCGGCCCGCGTGGTCCCCGGGCCGAGCCCGGTCCAGCTGCCGCGGTCCTCGGGGCCGGCGACGCCGCCGCGCTCGCCGGTGAGGAAGGGCCGGAACCGCACGCCGCCGGCGCCGGCGGGCACCGAGCCCGCCGCGGCGAAGAAGTCGGGCCACGAGAACCCGAGCACCTGGCGCACCCACGCCCAGGCCGAGCCGCCGTTCTGCAGCGCGGCCATCGCGTACCAGCCGCCGTCGACGTCGGCGTACCGGTGCACGGGCGGGTCGTCGGCGGCGACCGGCCGCGCGCCCGCGTGCAGCACCTGGACGCCGGTGCCCAGGTTGACCAGCACGCCGTCGCCCATCCCCGCGGCGAGCAGCGCCAGCGGGGTGTCCGCGCCGCCGACCACGACCGGCACCTCGCCGACGGCCAGCCGCGCCGTCCCCACCACCTCCGCCGACGGGCGGACGGCGGGCAGCAGGCCGGCCGGCACCCCGGCCGCGGCCACCGCCGCGGCCGACCAGCCGTCGGCGACGACGTCCCAGAGCAGCGTGGCGGAGGCGTCGCTGCGGTCGGTGACCAGCGGCGACCCGGCGACCAGGCCGGCGCGCAGCGCGTCCTTCGGCAGCAGGACGGCGGCGGCGCGGTCGACCGCGGCCGGCTCGTGCGCGGCCAGCCAGGCCAGCAGCGGGCCGGTCATGCCGGGCACGAGCGGGTTGGCCAGCGCGGCCCGGTCGGCCGGCGGCAGGGCGCGCCAGCGCGCGACCTCGGCGGTGGCCCGCGAGTCGGCCCACAGCAGCGCGGGCGTCAGCGCCGCCCCGGCCCGGTCGACGAGCACCGCTCCGTGCATCTGCCCGGAGAGCCCGAGCCCGAGCACGCGGGCGCCGGCCGGCAGGTCCAGCCGGCCGAGCCCCTCCTCGAGCGCCCCGGCCCAGGTGCCGACGTCGTTCTGCGCCCACCCCGGCTGCGGCCGGTCGGGCTCGTAGCCCGCCTCGGCCTCGGCGACCACCGTCCCGTCGGCGGCGAGCGCGACCACCTTCAGGCCGCTGGTGCCGACGTCGGCGCCGAGCATCAGGTCCACGAGGTCAGCGGGCGTGCGCGAAGCCGCCCGAGCGCCCGTTGCGGTCGGCGAGCAGCCCGGCGAGCGTGGACACCGCGATCTCCGCCGGGGTGCGGGAGCCGATGTCGAGCCCGATCGGGCGGCGCACCCGCGCCACCTCCTCCGGCGGCACCCCCAGCGCGGCCAGCGCCGCCACGTGCGGACCCTCGTGCCGCGGGTTGCCCATGACGCCCACCCAGCGGACCGGGCGGACCAGCGCGTCCCGCAGCAGCACGCCCAGCTCGTCGCGGTGGTGGTCGGTCACCACGACGTCGGCGTCCGCCGCGGCGAGGTCGTCGTCCAGCTCGTCGAACCCGGCGACGACGACGTCGGCGACGGCCGCCGCGCGGCGCGCGGCGTCGGGCTCGACCAGCACCGTGCGGAAGCCGAGGTCGGCGCCGTAGCGGACCAGGCACGCCGAGACCGGCGAGGCGAAGACGGCGACCAGCACGCGGCCGGCGGGCCGCTCGGCCGCCGCGCCGTGGGCGACGCCGCAGTTCGGATCGGTCATGCCCGCATCCTCACCCGTCGAGGGAGCGGACCACCACGTCGGCGGGCTCGGGCGAGGAGAGGACGTCGGAGCGGGGTGCGGCCGGGTCGTCGTGCCGTGCGGGCGGCCACCGTCCGGCGAACCCGTCGGCCGGCGGTCTGGTGGGATGGGAGCGACCGACCACCCGCCCGAGGAGGCGCCCCCGTGCAGTACGCCGAGTCCGTCCTGGACCTGATCGGCGGCACCCCGCTGGTCCGGCTGCGGAGCGTGACCCGCGACCTGGGTCCCGACGCGCCGCTGGTGCTGGCCAAGGTCGAGTACCTCAACCCCGGCGGGTCGGTGAAGGACCGCATCGCCGTCCGCATGGTGGACGCCGCCGAGGAGGCCGGGATCCTGCGGCCGGGCGGCACGATCGTCGAGCCCACCAGCGGCAACACCGGCGTCGGGCTGGCCCTGGTGGCGCAGCAGCGCGGCTACCGGTGCATCTTCGTCTGCCCCGACAAGGTGGGCCAGGACAAGATCAACGTGCTCAAGGCGTACGGCGCGGAGGTCGTCGTCTGCCCCACCGCCGTCGACCCGGCCGACCCCCGCTCCTACTACTCGGTCTCCGACCGGCTGGCCCGTGAGACCCCCGGCGGCTGGAAGCCCGACCAGTACTCCAACCCGGCCAACCCGCGGTCGCACTACGAGACGACCGGGCCGGAGATCTGGGCGCAGACCGAGGGCCGGGTCACCGCGTTCGTCACCGGGGCGGGCACCGGCGGCACGATCAGCGGCGTCGGGCGCTACCTCAAGGAGGTCTCCGGCGGGCGGGTGCGCGTCGTCGGCGCCGACCCGGAGGGGTCGGTGTACTCCGGCGGCACCGGCCGCCCGTACCTGGTCGAGGGCGTCGGCGAGGACTTCTGGCCGTCGACCTACGACCAGTCGGTGCCCGACGAGATCGTCGCCGTCTCCGACGCCGACTCCTTCGCGATGACCCGGCGGCTGGCCCGCGAGGAGGGCATGCTGGTCGGCGGCTCGTGCGGGATGGCCGTCGTCGCCGCGTTGCGCGTGGCGCGGACCCTGACCAAGGACGACGTCCTGGTCGTCCTGCTGCCCGACGGCGGCCGCGGCTACCTCGGCAAGATCTTCAACGACCAGTGGATGGCCGACTACGGCTTCCTCGAGGTCGCCGGCGGCGAGACCGTGGGCGAGCTGCTCACCGCGAAGTCGGGGGCGACGCCGACGCTGGTGCACACGCACCCGAACGAGACCGTCCGCGAGGCGATCGACATCCTGCGCGAGTACGGCGTGAGCCAGCTGCCGGTGGTCCGCGCCGAGCCCCCGGTCACCGCCGGCGAGGTGGTGGGCGCCGTCGACGAGAAGGTGCTGCTCGACGCCCTGTTCGCCGGCCGGGCCAGCCTGGCCGACCGGGTGGAGCGGCACATGTCCGACCCGCTGCCGATCATCGGCTCCGGTGAGCCGGTCAGCGCCGCGGTCGCCGCCCTCGGGTCGGCCGACGCGCTGGTGGTGCACGTCGACGGCAAGCCGGCCGGGGTGGTCACCCGCCAGGACGTGCTCGGCCACCTGGCCGGCCTCGCGCCTACCGTCGGGTCATGACCGGCTTCAACACCCGCGCCATCCACGCGGGCCAGGACCCCGACCCGGCCACCGGCGCGGTCATCGTGCCGCTGCACCTGACCACCACCTACAAGCAGGACGGCGTCGGCGGGCTGCGCGGCGGCTACGAGTACAGCCGCAGCGGCAACCCCACCCGGACGGCGCTGCAGGAGGCGCTGGCGTCGCTGGAGCAGGGCGCGGCCGGCCTGGCCTTCGCCTCCGGGCTGGCCGCCGAGGACACGCTGCTGCGCACGGTGTGCGTGCCGGGTTCGCACGTGGTGCTCGCCGGCGACGCCTACGGCGGGACGTTCCGCCTGCTGTCGAAGGTGCTCGCCCGCTGGGGCGTCACCCACACGCCGGTGGACCTGGGCGACCTCGACGCCGTCCGCGCCGCCGTCCGGCCCGGGACGCGGGTGGTGTGGTGCGAGACGCCCACCAACCCGCTGCTCAACGTCGCCGACATCGCCGGGCTGGCGTCGGTGGCGCACGACGCCGGCGCGCTGCTCGTCGTCGACAACACCTTCGCCTCGCCGTACCTGCAGCAGCCGCTGACCCTCGGCGCCGACGTCGTCGTCCACTCCACGACGAAGTACCTCGGCGGGCACTCCGACGTGGTCGGCGGCGCCCTGGTGGTCGCCGACGCCGGGCTCGGCGAGGAGCTGGCGTTCCACCAGAACGCGATGGGCGCGGTCAACGGGCCGTTCGACGCGTGGCTGGTGCTGCGCGGCATCAAGACCCTCGGCGTGCGCATGGACCGGCACTCGGCCAACGCCGCCGCGGTCGCCGACTTCCTGCTGCGGCACGACGCGGTGGGCGCCGTCCTCTACCCCGGGCTGCCCGACCACCCCGGGCACGACCTCGCCGCCAAGCAGATGTCCGGCTTCGGCGGGATGCTGTCGTTCCGCCTCACCGGCGGCGAGGAGGCGGCGCTGCGCGTCTGCGAGCGGGCGCGGCTGTTCACGCTGGCCGAGTCGCTGGGCGGGGTCGAGTCGCTGATCGAGCACCCGGGGCGGATGACCCACGCCAGCGCCGCCGGCTCGCCGCTCGAGGTGCCCGGCGACCTGGTGCGGCTGTCGGTGGGCATCGAGGACGTCGACGACCTGCTCGCCGACCTGGAGCACGCGCTCGCCTGAGAAGGACCCCCTGGCTCCCCGCCGCTCGCACGCTCGCGGCGGGGACCCTGCAAGGGGGCCACGTGCGCCCGTCGCGGGGGGCAGAATGCGGGCATGACGACCACCGCCGACGGCCGCGACCTCGAGGCACTCGAGGCCGAGCGCGCCCGGATCCGGGACACGCACCTGCGGCCGAAGGGCGAGCGGCCCGCGTCGACCGCGCGCGGCCTGCACCACACGGCGCTGATCAGCGGCGACGTCGAGCGGACGGTGCGCTTCTACCAGGACGTGCTCGGCTTCCCGCTGACCGAGCTGATCGAGAACCGGGACTACCCCGGTTCGTCGCACTTCTTCTTCGACATCGGCAACGGCAACCTGCTGGCGTTCTTCGACTTCCCCGGGCTCGACGTGGGCCCGTACGCCGAGGTGCTCGGCGGCCTGCACCACATGGCGATCAGCGTCGACCCCGACCGCTGGCAGGAGCTGGTCGAGCGGCTGGAGGAGGCCGGCGTCGCGCACGAGGTGCACAGCGGGGTGTCGGTGTACTTCCGCGACCCCGACGGGGCCCGCATCGAGCTCATCGCCGACCCGCTCGGGGAGATGTACGGCAGCCAGGTGCTGTAGCGGAGTGCCACGGGCGCGGAAAACCGCGCCCGTGGCACTCCGCTCAGGACTCGTGCAGGACGAGGTCGGCGTAGTCGGGGTGCCGCTCGATCCAGCCGCGCACGAACGGGCAGAGCGCGACGACCTTCCCGCCCCTGGCCCGGACGTCGTCCAGGGCCCCGCGCACCAGCGTGCTGCCCAGGCCCGAGCGCCCCTCCTGGGGATCGACCTCGGTGTGCGTGAACACGAGGACGTCGCCGCGGCGGCGGTAGGCCGCGATGCCGAGCACGCGGTCCCCCTCGCGGATCTCGTACCGGTGCTCTTCGGGTGCGTCGCTCACGGTCGGTTCCACGGTCGCCTCCAACCCCTTCCGCGGGGACCCGATTCCGTCCCGCGTCACTCGACCAGCCGCAGCGCCCGGGTCGGGCAGACCTGCACGGCGTTGCGGACGTCGGGCAGGTCGGCCGGGCCCGGTTCGGACGCCAGGACGGCGAGGACGCCGTCGTCGCCGATCTCGAAGACGTCCGGCGCCAGGGCCTCGCACCCACCGGTGCCGGCGCACAGGTCGCGGTCGACCTCGATGCGGGTCACCGCGCCCCCGTCAGCGTGGCCGGGAGCCGCTTGAGCCCGTTGATGAAGGAGGCCTTCAGCCGGTCGGGCTCCCCCGTGACCTCCAGGTCGGGCAGGGTCTCGAAGAGCGTGCGGAACGCCACGCCGATCTCGCGCCGGGCCAGGTGGGCGCCGAGGCAGAAGTGCGGGCCGTGGCCGCCGAAGCCCACGTGCGGGTTCGGGGTGCGCCCCAGGTCGAACGCGTGGGGATCGGCGAAGACCTCCGGGTCGCGGTTGGCCGCCCCGTACATCAGCAGGAACTTGTCCCCGGCCCGGAAGGCGTGCCCGTGCAGCTCGCCGTCCCGGGTCGCCGTGCGTCGCATCCAGGTGACCGGGCTGGCCCAGCGCACGACCTCCTCGACCGCTGTCGGGGTCAGCGCCGGGTCGGCCATCCAGCGGGCCTCCTGCTCCGGGTGCTCCGACAGCGCCAGCACGCCCTGGCTGATCGCCGTGCGGGTGGTCTCGTTGCCGGCGACGCAGAGCAGGATGAAGAACGAGCCGATCTCCTGGTGCGACAGCTTCTCGCCGTCGACCTCGGTGGTGACCAGGGCCGAGGTCAGGTCGTCGGTCGGCCGCTCCAGCCGCTCGGCGGCGAGCCGGTTCATCAGCTCCGAGAGGTCGGCGCCGGCCTGCAGGTTCTCCGCCACCCACACCTCGAGGTCCGGGTACAGGTCGGGGTCGCCGCCGGCGAGGATGACGTTGGTCGCCCGCAGCACCATCGCCCGGTCCTCGTGCGGGATGCCCATCATGTCGCAGATGACCTCGAGCGGGATGGGCGCGGCGAAGTCGGCGACGACGTCGATCGTGCCGTCGCCGGCCTCGGCCGTGGCGCGGGCCCGCGCGGCGACGTCGGCGGCGATCCGCTCCACCGACCCGACCAGCCGCTCGAGCATCCGCGGGGTGAACGCCTTGGAGACGATCCGGCGGATCTTGGCGTGCCGCGGGTCGTCCATGCTGATCATCGACCCGTAGAACTCGTTCCAGTCCGCGGGCAGGTCGGCGATCGAGACCGCCCCCTTGCCGGAGCAGAAGACCGCCGGCTGGGAGCTGATCGCGTCGAGGTCGGCGTAGCGGGTGACGGCGTGGTAGCCCGGCCCCGGTTCCATCAGCGGGATGTGGGGCTCGGCGAAGAAGGCGAACGGGCGCTCGCGGCGCAGCGCGTCGAAGGCCGCGTGCCGCTCGGCCGGCGGCCGGCCCCAGAACTCGCGGTCGGACAGGTCGAGCGCGTCCAGGTCGACGGCGGCGGCGTCCAGCGACACGGAACCCTCCCGGGGAACGGTCAGCGGTGACCGTCCCCACGCTAGGGGCGGGGTGACGTCGGGCACAATCCCGTTCCGAACCCGGGAACGAGCGAGGCCCGGTGCGCATCGCACCGGGCCTCGTCCGCAGTAGCGGGGACAGGATTCGAACCTGCGACCTCTGGGTTATGAGCCCAGCGAGCTACCGAGCTGCTCCACCCCGCGTCGGCAGATCCCACGGTACACGCATCCGCCGGGGAGGCGGCGGGCGGGCACCGGTGTGACGGCTGGGAGCTGGCGTGACGGGGCTGTTCCGCCGGGACGCGCGCCTGCCGGAGGGTGCCGCGGCGGGCACCTACAGTCGCCGCCGTGACGGGGGACGTGGCGACGCACGCGTTCGCCGGCGAGCCCCAACCGGTGGAGGTCTTCCACCGCGGGACCTGGTACCCCGGCGAGCTGCTCGGTTGGCGGTTCGACGACGCCGGGCTCGCCGTGGCACGGGTCCGGTGCGTGGTCGACGGGCTGCGCCACAAGGCCTGGAAGCCGCTCACCGACCTCCGGCTGCCCGTGGCCGAGCCGCCGTCGGTCGGGTGGGCACCGCTCCCCCGGCACGAGTCGGCCGCCGGCGTCCGCGGCCTCGCGGACGAGGACGACGACACCCGCCCGCACGCCCTGCTCGTCGGCGCCGAACGACCCCGCCGCCCCGCGGTGCCCCGCCCGCGGCGGGCCGAGCGCCCGCAGCCGACGCCGACCCACCGGCACGAGGCCAGGCCCTCCCTCCCCTGACGGGGACCAAGGTCCCGTCCGGACACGCCCCGTGACCGACGCGCTGGTCGGCGGCGTCGTTACGGGAACGTGACGTTCCGGTCGTGCGGGCCCTGCCACGATGCCGGCACGCGTGACGAGGTGGCGCGCCGAGCAGGTCCGATGCCCAGGCGTCTGGGCTCTCCAGCACGGGAGTCCGAATGCCGACCCGCATCACACGCCGGTGGATCGCGCCCGCGATCGCCTCGGCGCTGGCACTGACCGCGTGCGCCCCCGGGAACAGCGGCTGGACCGCGATGTCCCGGACGGCGACGGCGGCGTCGGCGGCGAGCTGGGTCGACACGGTGACCGCGACGTCCTCGAGGGACACGGCGTCGTCCGCCGCGGGCTGGGTGGACGTGGTGTCCTCGGCGGCGGCCGCGCCCCCGCCCTCCTCGGCGGATCCGTCAGCGGCCGCCGCGGCCCCGTCGGGTCCGCCGCCCCCGACGCCGTCCCCGCCCGCCGCGGACGCCGGACCGGAGGTGGTCGACGTCCCGCCGGTGCTCGACTCGGCGTCGGTCCCCGGGCTGGTGCCACGCCACCGGGCGACCGAGGAGCCGCACGACCGGCGCGGGATCGCGACGGTGACGGTCCCCGGCGTGGACTCGCTCGACCAGGTGCTCACCGCGATGGTGGACGCCGAGGTCGAGCGCTACGAGAACGCTCGCCGCGAGGGCGTCTCGAACGCGCTCAGCATCGGGTGGGGCGTGGTGCTGGCGACCGGGGACGTGCTCGGCGTGCAGCTCACGTCCCGGAGCTACACCGGCTCCGCGACGGGGACGATCACGACGACGAGCAGCGTGTACACCGACGTGGCGGCCGCGAGGACGTGGACCTCCGCGGAGCTGGTCGCCGACCTCGGGCAGCTCGCCCGGTGGGTGGCCGCGGCGCTCGACCGGGCCGAGGTCGAGCACCTCCCGCCGGGCAGCCTGACCGTCGGCACCGACCTGCGGTTCGGCACCGACGGGTCGATCACCGTGGTGCTCGACCGGGAGGAGGCGGGTCTGCAGTCGCTCGACGCCGTCGCCGTCCGCATCCCGGCCGCCGACGCCGCCGACGTCCTCACCGGTGCCGGCCGGCGGATCCGCGACGCGAGCACGGCCGACGCGCCGTTCGCCGGCGTCCCGGACCGGACACCCGCACCCACGACCGTGCCCGTCGGGCAGCAGACCGGCGCCGACGGCACGGTCGACTGCACCCGGTTGGCCTGCATCGCGCTGACCTTCGACGACGGTCCGGGCCCGTACACCGCCCAGCTCCTGCGGGTGCTGGCAGCGGCCGACGTCCGCGCGACGTTCTTCGTGGTCGGCAGCAACGCCGCGGCGATGCCCGAGCTGGTCCGCCGCACGGCGGACCAGGGCCACGCGATCGGCAACCACAGCTGGGACCACGCCGACCTGACGATGCTGAGCCCGGAGCAGGTCGCCGACGAGATCGACCGGACGACGGCGGCGCTCGCCGACGTCGGGGTGACCACCGACCTGGTGCGCCCGCCGTACGGCGCGACCGACGAGACCGTCGCCGCCGTGCTGCGCGCCCGCGGCGCCGCGCAGGTCCTCTGGGACGTCGACACCCAGGACTGGCTGAACCTCGACGTCGCGACCACCACGCAGCGTGCCCTCGCCGGCGCCTTCCCCGGGGCGATCGTCCTGCTGCACGACATCCACCCGACGACGGTCGAGGCGGTGCCCGGGATCATCGACGGGCTGCGGGCCCGGGGCTACACCCTCGTGACCGTTCCCGAGCTGCTGAGCAGCGTCGAGCCGGGCACCCGGGACGGCGGCTGATCACCCCCGAGCCGGCACCGGCTACCCGCGACGGCGCCAGCGGGCTCGCGCGCGGAGCAGTCCCGCCGCCGCGACGTGCGCCCCGGCGACGACCAGCGGGCCCAGCAGCGGCGCCGCCGGTGGGACGGGGGCGATCGGCACCTCGGCGCGGTGCAGCCGCCGCCAGGCCCAGAGCGCGAACGGGGCCACCACCGTGGGCGCGGTGACCACGCCCGGGGTGTAGCCGCGGGTGACCACCGCCGACGCGACGTGCGGGACTGCGTGCAGCCCGAAGCCGGCGAGCACGGCCTGGAAGAAGGGGCTGCGCCCGTTCGTCCTCGCCCCGCGCGCGGCGGCCGCCCCGATGACGCACGCCATCACACCGATCGCGGCGGTGGCGTGCTCCTGGGAGACCGACATCCGGTTCCAGACGGTGGGTGGGACCCACGGCAGGTCCTGCTCCAGCCGCGGCCGTGCCCGCTCGGCCCAGCCGGCCATCGTGCCCAGCTCCTCGGCGTCGTGCAGCGCCCAGGCGGCGAACAGTCCCCACGTCACAGCGCGGGGCAGGCGTGCGGCACCGGTCGGGGCGAGAGCGCTCACGCCTTCGCATCCTTCCCTCTTCCCTGCCGCCACGGGGCTCCATCGCGGGGTTGACGGCCGCGTCAGCCGGGTGTGCGGGCTTCGCTCCCGCGGAAGACAGGCGCGTTCACGAAGGAGGCATCAGGAGGCTCAACAGGGGACGGAGAGGCGCGATCCCCTTCGGGGCCGCACAGCCGATCATCTCGTCCACGAAGGCGTTGTAGTCAGCCACCGCCCAAGCACTGTGCATGCCAGGGAAGAAGTCCTGAGCCAGCCGCTTCTTTCGACTCGTCGGCGCAAGGACGATGTAGTGACGAATGGGGAAGCCCCCGTCATCGGCCAACTCTCGCCAACCGGTCCCCTTCGGCGTGAAGGAAGCCACGTCTGTCTGCCACAAACCCTCGCACGGGTCGTTGCAGCAGGAACATCGCGGACGACCGGACCGCGGCCACGCAAGTTCTGTCGGCCAGTAGTCCTGATGGATCCAGTTCGAGTTCGTGTTGAAACGCTTGACCTCAACGCAGATCCCGAACCGCTCTCCGGCACTCTCCGCCATGATCACCAGATCGATGGGCCGAGGCGGAGCATATGCATCCAGCACTCGCACCGAACCATACGGTGAACGCTTCTGCATCGACCTGGCGGATGCATTGAGGAGGCCGACGGCGATTGCGGACCGCGCGACCCCTGAGGAGCCGAGAAGGCAGCTCAGCAGTACCCCCGTGATGATCTCCTCACGCGACCCAGCGGGCCTCCGGTCGATCCGAAGATTGTGTCGATCAAGGATCTGCTGGAACTCTCGCCCCATCGACTCTTCGTACTTCGGCGCCCTTGCACCCTTGTCGTGCCAGCACATGTGGCTCCCCCTCCGCAGTGACCACCAACCGAGACGCTCGCGCCGACGAACCCCGAGGCCATCGACGAGGTCGCGAGGAGGTCCCACGGTCAGGCTCGGCATCCAGGACCACTTGCTGAAGTCAGGGCGAGCGGCTGCTGAGCCATCGCCAGCGGCTCTCCGGCCGAGCAGCTAAAGGACGCTTCGGGCATGGTCGATGCGCTCATGTGGCCAAGCGATCGACCCGTCCGAATGCTGCAGTACTCCTGGGCGGCTATGCGACCAAAGGGTGCGCACGTGCGACACACAATGCCTTCGATCCCGGGGTGGTCGAACCGGAATGGCAGCCTGACCCGGAGTCCGCTCGGCGGATGGCCAAGGGGGTCACCTTCGAGGGCGAGGTGTTCGCGGCGCTGCTGACCGCCACGCCGACCGCCGTCGACCTGACCGCCCTGGACGGTGGCACCAAGAGCGCGCACGTCGCCGCGACCGTGGCCGCCATGGCCGCCGGCGCGCCGCTGATCATCGGCGGACGCCTGCCCGACGACACCGCCGGCGGTCGAACCGGCAAGCCCGACCTCCTCGTGCGGGGTGCCGACCGGGCCGACGGTCGGCCCGGCTACCACCCCGCCGACGTCAAGCACCACCTCACGCTCCGCGCGGAGGAGGGCTCCTCCGCCACGGTCAGCCTCCCGACCGCACCGGCACGCGCCTCCGCCGTCACGCTGCCGGGGACGACGCTTCGCTGGTCGGAGGCCGACTGCCTGCAGCTGGCGCACTACTGGCGGATGCTCGTGGCCTGCGACTTCGCCGCCGACCACCCGTGGGGCGCCGTCGTCGGCACCGACGGGCCGAGCGGACGGATCGTCGAACCGCTGGTGCTCACCTGGTTCGATCTGTCCGAGCCGGTCTTCGCGACCTTCTCCCGCACCCACGGCAAGACCCTGCGCAGCGCGCTGGAGCGCCACGACCACGAGCACGCCTTCCGGGTCGCCGTCGCCGAGGTCGCCCGGCAGCGCACCGGCGCGCCGACCGACCCTGAGCCGCTGGTGGACATCGTCGGCAGCAGCGAGTGCGACGGCTGCCGCTGGGCCGCGGTCTGCGTCGACACCCTGCCCGCCGACGACCTCAGCGGCCGGCTGCGCGGGGCGTTGAGCATCCGCGAGTACCTGGCGCTGCGCGATGCCGGCATCCACACCGTCGCCGACCTGGCCGCGGCGAACCCCGACTCCCTCCTCGACGACGTCTACCGGACCGAGACCGCCCACCTGACCACGCGCAGGACGCGGCTGCTGAAGGCGCACGGCAAGGCGGTCCTCGCCGCCGCCGGGGTGCAGGTGCGCCGGCGTCCCGACCCACCGGCGATCCCGCGCGCCGACGTCGAGTACGACGTCGACTGCGAGTGGGACCGCTCCGAGCGCGTCTACCTCTGGGGCGTCCTCCGCACCGACGCGGCAGGCGCCGTCTACACGTCGTTCTGCGACTTCGACGTCGCCGACGACGCCGCGGAGCACGACCTCACCACCCGCTTCCTGGACTGGCTGGCCGACCAGATCGCCACCGACACCGGGGCAGGTCTCAGCACCGCGGTCTTCTACTACTCCCCCGCCGAGACCACCCGCATCGCCCGCATCCACACCGCCGCCGGGCGCCCTGTCCCCACCGGTGCCGCCGACCCTGCGCAGTGGGTGGACCTGCTGCCGCTGGCCCGCGCCACCGTCGACAGCCTCGACGGTCACGGGCTGAAGAAGCTCGCCGTCCACGGGCCCGGCTTCGCCTGGCGCGACGAGGACCCCGGCGGCCTGCAGTCGCAGGCCTGGCTGGAGCAGGCCCGCGCCGGCGACGCCGACGCAGCCGCCCGACTGCTCGCCTACAACGAGGACGACGTGCGGGCCACGGCGGCGCTGCGCGCGTGGCTGTGACGCCCGCATGAGGAAGGCCGCGACGACGGCCCGCTGCCCGGTCGACCTGGAGTCCGAGGAGGCATGGCTGCGCGACGCCGCGGACACCGCCTGGAGCGCCTGCTCCTCGCTCTCGGGCAACACCCTGTACCAGGTCGTCACGCTCACGCGGGACCGGGCGGTCGAGCGGCTCCGCCGGCACACCCGCGTCGACCGCGCACGGGGAGCCGTCGTCGACGTCCCCGTCGGCGCGGGAGCCCCACCGAGCCGGGACGACGTCCGGCGCGCGGCCTTCGGCCTGCAGGCCTGGGCCGGCTGGGACCCGGTCGAGGCACTGGCGTGGGCGGTCGCCGGCACCAGCCGGCCCGCCGCCGACCGGTTCCGGGCCGCCCACGTCTGGCACCCGACCACCCACGACGACCTGCCCCCGTCCACGACCGGGATCACCGACCTGGAGCACGCCTTCGCGTGGGCGGCCTGGAAGCTGCCCGGCGACGAGGACCCGCACGAGCGGTGGCGGCTCACCGACGCCGTCCTCGACGACCTGGTCACCAGCACGCTGCCCGGCACTCGGCTGCGGACCCCCGGCAGCCTGCAGGCCTGGGGGGACGGCGACGGCGGGTTCACCCGGACCGACGCCCGCGACCTGCACCGCCTGCTCGCCGACAGCCGCTTCCTGAGCGCCGAGGAGCCCACCCTGCCCTTCGCCCTCGACTGGCGGTTCTACGGGCGCACGGCCGCCGAGCTGCGTCGCTGGCTGGCCCGGCCGATGGCCCCGGCCGACGCCGCGGCCGTCGCGAGCACGCCCGCGGGGATCGCCGCCGCATGGCACAGCGAGCTCCGCGAGGCGGGCTGCCCGGACGCTGCCGCCGCCGGCCCGTGGCTGGCTGCGGCGACCCGCTACGAGGACATCACCCCGCTGGTCCTCGCCGCGGCGTACGACGAGGGGACACCGGCCGACTGGGCGGTGCTGCACGCCTCCACCCAGGTGGGATCC
Source organism: Geodermatophilus sp. SYSU D00815 (assembly GCF_054050035.1). Lineage (NCBI taxonomy): Bacteria > Bacillati > Actinomycetota > Actinomycetes > Geodermatophilales > Geodermatophilaceae > Geodermatophilus > Geodermatophilus sp. SYSU D00815. Next base: position 77,647 of record NZ_JBJGYO010000020.1, read on the forward strand.
GCGTGAGCGGCCAGCGGCACCACCTGATCGACGAGCGCGCGGCACCGGGCCTCGAGGCGGGGGCACCGCATGCCGATCCGACTCCCGTGACGCGCACCCCGTTCGTGCTCGGTCTGGACCTCGACGGGGTGTGCGCCGACTACACCGCCGGCTTCCGGAGCTACGTGGCCGGGGTGCGCGGTGTGCCGGCCGAGCACCTGCCCGACCCGGTGGACTGGGACTGGACCCGCTGCGGCTGGGGCATCGGCTCCCGTCAGGAGTACCTCGACCTGCACGCCGGCGCGGTCGACGCGGGCCTGTTCCGCGACCTCGAGCCGCTGCCCGGTGTCTCCGAGGCGCTGTGGCGGCTGTCGGACGCCGGTGTCCGGGTCCGTGTGATCACGCACCGGCTCATCGTCAGCGGGTCGCACGCGGCGAGCGCGGCGGACACCGTGCTGTGGCTCGAGCGCCACCGCATCCCGTACTGGGACCTGTGCTTCATGGCCGACAAGCCCAGGGTCGGCGCCGACCTCTACGTCGACGACAGCCCGACCAACATCGCCGCCATCCGGGCGGCCGGGCTACCCGCGCTGATCTTCGACCAGCCGTACAACCGGCACCTCGACGGGCCGCGGGTCCGGGACTGGGCCGAGGCCGCGGACGTCGTCCTGAGCCACGCCGCCGTCCGCCTCTGACCACGCCCCGAGCCGGTCAGCAGGGGTGCGGCGGCGGTCGACCTCGGCCAGGACCTGGCGCACCGCATCGACGACGCGATCGGGATGGCGGAGGTGGATGTCGTGGGAGCGGTCGCCGGTGCGGTGCTGCACGCACCACCGGGAGCCGACCGCCCACTGCGCCTGCCAGGCCTCCCACCGGGGCCCGTAGGCGGCGCTGGAGACCACGGCCAGGGGCAGGTCGCCGAACGCGGGACCGTCCGTCGTCGGTTCGAGCAGCAGCTCTGCCGCTGCACGTGCCGCGGCGGGGACCGCCCGCAGCTCGTCGGCGGCCGCGTGCCGGAAGCTCCGCACCACCGCCGAGCGCCAGGCTCGGTACTCCTCGCGGGTCAGGCGCTCGCGCAGCTGCCGCTGCCCGGAGTAGCCCGGCATCGAGCACGCCCTCAGCAGCAGCTGCGTCAGCCCGATCCGCGCCCCGGCGCGGAGTCCCTGCGCCAGCAGGCCGGAGACGGCGAAGCCGGCCGCCACCGCCCGATCGTTCCCGGCCGCCGGCGGGGTGGCGTCGACCAGCACCAGGCCGGCGACCGCAGCCCGGTGCCGGGCCGCGTAGGCGGCAGCGACGAGGCCGCCGAGAGAGTGGCCGACCAGCACGACGGGGGTCTGCAGGGTGCCGAGGGCGCCGTCGAGCTCGGCCAGGTAGCGCGCCAAGGAGTGGTCGTTCGCCGGCACGGAGGCGTTGTCGCCGAGTCCGACCCGGTCGTGGGTCAGCACGGTGGCCTGCGGGGCCAGGGCGCGCTGCACGGGCAGCCAGGAGGCCGCGTTGTCACCGGCGCCGGGCAGCAGGACGACGGTCGGGCCACCTGCCGCCGGAGCCGGACCGGGGCGCGTACCCGGCACCGCCTGCGAACTGGTCGTCACTGGCCCCACGCCGCCATCAGACCCGCGTTGCCCACCGCGATCGCCGCGAGGACCGCGGCGGGGCGGCGGCGTCCGGTCGCGGCCAGGGCCGCGGTCGCCGCGCCGAGGACGGCGACCTGCACCACGGCCTGCACCGGTCCCGGCACCTCGACGGTCGAGCCCGGCGCGGCCAGCAGTGCCCACACCACCGCGGCAGCCGCGGGCGCCCCGACCGTCAGGCCCAGCCGGCTCCAGCCGTGCCGCCCGCGGTGCCATCCCCACATGCCGAGCGCCACCAGCGCCGCCACCTCGACCGCGAGGCGCAACGCGAGATTCGACTCCTGCACCACCGCCAGCACGTCCCCTCCTCCCATCTGGTGAACGTCATTCACCACGTGGTCGGCACGGTATGGTGAACGCAGTTCACCGTCAAGGGAGGCGCGAGATGGCGGCGCAGGGAGCACCTGGGGGGAGGGGCCGGGCCACCGGCACACCGTCGAGGACCGGCCGCCACCGGGGACTGGATCGCGACCGGCTCGCCGCCGCGGCCCTGGAGATCATCGCCGACAACGGCGTGGGCGGCCTCAACGCCCGCACCCTCGCCGCCCGCCTGCAGGTCGCGCCCTCGGCGCTGTACAAGCACCTGCCGGGGATGGACGCTCTGCTCGACCTGGTGCTGGACCGGGTGCTCGGCGAGGTCGAGGTCACCCTCGACGCGCGCCTCACCTGGCGCGAGCAGGTGGAGGCGCTGGCGCACCGGCTCCGCGGGGCGCTGCGGGCCCACCCCGGCGTCGCCGCGGTGCTGAGCGGGCGCGACCCGCTCGGCGCGAACTCCGACCGGATGGCGGACGCCTTCGCCCGCGTGCTGCTGCGTGCCGGCTTCCACGGGCCGGAGGCGGGTCATGCCTGGTACACCCTCGTGCACTACGTCATCGGCTTCGAGGCGACCTTCGCCCTCGACCGCGCGAACCTCGACCGCGCCTACGACGAGCGGGCTCTGGCGGCGGTCCGCAGCCGCTTCGACCAGCTGGACGCCGACGCCCTCCCCGGCCTACGAGAGCTGGGACGCCACATCTGGTCCCCCGTTCTGGACGAACGCTTCGACTACGGCCTCGCCGTCCTCCTGGACGGGTTGGCGCTGCGCGTGGCTCGCTGACGCCCCACCCGGCCGGCGCCGCCACCCGGAACGAGACCGGTCCGCCCGTAACCTGGGCCCGTGGCAGGTACCGCACGTCGGTGGCGCCGGGTGCCCGCCCCGCGGACGGGCGTCGCGCCGCTCCCCTCGCCCCGGGACGTCGCGTGAGCGACGACCGGGGTGCCCGCGCTCGCACGGGAACCGTCGTGCGCCGGGCCCAGCCGGACGACGCCCCGGCGCTCCTCGCGCTGCAGCACCGCCTGGACGCCCAGTCCGGCTTCATGCTGCTCGAACCCGGCGAGCGGGAGCGGTCCCCGCTCCGGCTGGCCGAGCGGCTCGCCGGGCACACCGACGAGGGTTCCTTCGACCTCGTGGCGGCCGGCGCCGGGACGCTCTCCGGCTGGCTGTCGGTGGAGGTGCTGCCCTACCGGCGGGCCGCCCGCACCGGGTACGTGGTCCTCGGCGTCGACGCGCCCGCGGCCGGTCGCGGGGTCGGCCGCGGACTGCTCGCGGCGGCCGGCAGCGAGGCGCGCCGCCGGGGCCTGCATCGGCTCGAGCTGACGGTCATGACCGACAACCTCCGCGCGGTCGCGCTCTACCTGTCGACCGGCTTCGAGGTCGAGGGGCTCCGCCGCCGCGCGCTGCACCGCGACGGCCGGCCGGTCGACGAGTACTACATGGCCCTGCTGCTCGAGCGCTGAGCCCGGACAGGTCCCGTGGTCGGTCAGCCCACCGGCGCGGGGAGGTCCACGGCCGAGGACGGCGCCGCCGTCCGGTGCACCGGGGCGGTGCGGGGCGCCGGCTTGGCGGCGTTCACCGTGCGGTCCCCGCTTCCCGATCCGCCGCGGTCCCGGCGGCTCCACCTGGAGGTTCACGGCGCATCAGCCAGGTGCGCGGGCCGCCGCCGGGCAGGTCGACGACGTCGGTCACCTCGAAGCCGAGGCGCCGGTAGAAGCGCACGTTCGGCTCCGCGCTCGTCTCCAGGTGCACCGGCAGCCCCTCCCGATCGGCGCGGGCGAGCCCCGGACCCAGCGTCGCGGCGCCCACGCCGCGCCCCTGCCGGTCGGGCAGGACGCCGAGGCTGGCCAGGGTCACGTGCGGTCCGGCGGGCCGGCGTCCGGCCAGCGCCTCCTCGGCCGCGGCAGCGGCCGCCGCCCGGTCGCCGGCCAGGTCGGCGGCGGCCGGGCCGACGTGCGCCCACACGTCGTCGGGTACGGCGGTGCCGGGCATCCACACCGCGACGCTCACGACGTCGCCTCCCGAGTCGCCGACGTCGGCCCACCCGAAGGGCAGCGCGACCTCGGTGAAGAACAGGTGGTGCAGCGCTGCCAGCCGTTCGCCGTGCCGGTCGGCGCTGACGGTCCACCTGGTCCAGGGGTAGTCCGAGAAGGCGGCGGCGAGCACGGCGGCCGCCGCGGGGGCGTCCTCGGGCGCTGCCTGGCGCACGTGCTGGGACATCTGCTCCTCGTTCGCTGGTCGGGGGCCGGGTGGTGGGCCCGGCCGGCCGGCGCGGTCGGGCAGCATCATCGCCGCAGACCCCACCGGCCGGCTCGCTCCCCCCTGGTGGCGGCTGCCGGTCGCTGCTGACCGGGCGAGCCGCCGGATCCACCCGGGGCCCGACCTGGCGGTTTTCCCGGCGCGACGCAGCCGGCCCGCTCGTAGCGTCCGAGCCGGACCGACCCGGACCGAGGAGCTCACATGACCAGCACGACCGCGGCACCCGCGGAATCCCCGACCCGATCCCGCGGCGGCCTGCGCGGCGTGCTCGCCCGGCGCTGGCCGACCGCGCTCGGCGTGGTCGCCGCCCTCAACGGCCTCGCGCTGCTCGCCCGCGTCCCCGCCCACGTCCACGTGTGGATCAGCGCCTGGTGCGTGCTGCTCGCCGCCGTCGTCTACCTCACCTGGGGCACCGCCCGCGGCGACCTCGGCGTCCGGCGGCTGCTCACCGCCCAGACCGCGGCCGTGCTCGGATTCGGCGCGGTGGCCCTCACCGCGGTCGCCGTCGACCCGGCCGCCGCCCGCTACGTGCTCGCCGCCGGATGGGTGGCCCACGCCGCCTGGGACGTCGCCCACCACCGCCTCGGCCGGGTGGTGCCCCGCTGGTACGCCGAGACCTGCCTGGTCGCCGACCTCACCATCGCCACCGCGCTGCTCACCGTCGGCCTGCTGTAGCCGCCGATCCCCTCAGGCAGTCCGGCCCACGGACGCCCGTCGCGCGTCCGGTCGGGGTGACCCCCGGGCGCGGCCTGACCAGGGACCCCCTTCCTGATCGGACGGGTTTGACCCGGATTCCGCCGGGGCAACGACCGACCACCAGCGTCGAGCAGTGGCGCGAGCCCGGCCGCCGGTTGTCCCCAGCATGGTGCCGGGGACGACGCGTGCCGCAGGTCCGGCACCCGTGACCCACCTTGGTGGGCCTCCGCCGCATCCGGACCGACGCTCGCCGCGATGCAGATCGTCCCCGCTCCCCTGCGCCAGCCGCGTGCCTCAGCAGTGGGAGGAGCCCTGTGGCCCCATCGATCGACCCGCCCGGCACCCCAGCCATCGTCAGCCGGGCGGCCGTCCACCCGCTCAACGCGAGGACCCTCGTCAAGCACGCCGGACGGGTGCACATCCCCACCTACGAGCGGTCAGGCCTCACGCCGTCCGTCGTGCACATCAGCGTGGGCGGGTTCCACCGGGCCCACCAGCTCGTCTACTTCGACGAGCTCGCCGAGCGGTCCGTGACCTCGGGCTGGGGTGTGGTGGGCGTCGGCCTGCACACGCCGACCATGCGCGATGCGCTGGCCCCCCAGGACCACCTCTACACCGTCGTCGAGCGCGACGCGGGTGCCGAGTCGGCCCGGATCGTCGGGGCGATGGTCGACTACGTCTTCGCACCGGACGCACCGGAGAAGGTGCTGTCGTTGCTGGCCGACCCGCGCACCCGCCTGGTCACCATGACCATCACCGGCACCACCTACCGGGTCGACCCGCGGACCGGCACCTACGACCCGGACGAGGAGGCGCTCGCGGACCTCACGCACCCGCACCGGCCCCGCTCGGTCTTCGGGCACGTCGTCGAGGGCCTCGACCGACGGCGCCGGGCCGGCGTGCCCCCGTTCACCGTGCTGTCCTGCGACAACCTGCTGGCCAACGGCGCGGCCGCGCGTGCCGCGGTGATCGGCTTCGCCCGACGGCGCGACGAGGTGCTCGCGCGGTGGATCGCCGACCACGTCGCCTTCCCCAACAGCATGGTCGACCGGATCACGCCCTCGACCGGGCCGGAGGAGCGCGAGGACGTCGCCCGGACCTTCGGGGTCGACGACCGGTGGCCGGTGATCACCGAGCCCTTCTCCCAGTGGGTCGTCGAGGACACCTTCTGCCACGGCCGGCCGCCGCTGGACCGGGTCGGGGTGCGCTTCGTCCGGGACGTCCACGACCACGAGGTCATGAAGACCCGGCTGCTCAACGCCGCCCACTGCGCGCTGGGCTACCTGGGTCGCCTGGCCGGGCACGGCCGGACCGACGAGGTCATGGCCGACGACGTGTTCCGCGCGTACGTCACCCGGCTGATGGGCGACGAGATCGCCCCGCAGCTGGTCGAGCCGGAGGGCGTCGACCTCGGCGAGTACCAGGAGTCGCTGCTGCACCGCTTCGCCAACCCCGCCATCGGGGACCGGCTGGAGCGGCTGTGCCGCCGCGGATCGACCAAGATGCCCGACTACCTGCTGCCGTCGGCCCACCAGGCGGTTGCCGAGGGCCGCCCGTTCGACCTGCTCGCGCTCGCGGTCGCCGGCTGGTTCCGCTACCTGCTCGGCCGGGACGACGCCGGGCGCGAGATCCAGGTCGAGGACCCGCAGGCCGAGCGGCTCACCGAGCTCGCGCGCTCCGGCGGGCCCGATCCCCGCCGCCTGCTGGCCCGGCGCGACCTCTTCGGCGGCCTCGGCGACTGCCCCGCCTTCGTCGGCGCCGTCGCCGGCCACCTGCGGCAGTTCGAGCTCGACGGCGTCCGGGCCACCGTGGCCGCCCGGCTCGCCTCCCCCGACCCCCAGCGGCCCGGGACCACTCCCCCGTTCCCCGGTGGGTGCCCGAGGCCCGCGACCGCGTGACCGACCACCGACCTCCTCGACAGGAAGGGCTGCCCGTGCCCCTGCTCACCTCCGTGCTGCCGCACCTGAGAGCGTTGCTGTGCGACGCCGACGGCAACCTGTTCCCCTCCGAGGCGCCCGCGTTCACCGCCTCCGTCGGCGTGACCAACCGCTACCTGGCCGCGCTGGGCGTCCAGCGGCGGTACACCGCCGAGGAGCTGCGCCTGACCACGACGGGGAAGAACTTCCGGACGACGGCCCGCGACCTCGCGGTCGAGCACGGCGTCCCCGTCCCGGACCTGGAGCCGTGGGTCGAGGAGGAGAAGCAGGTCGTCACCGCGCACCTGCGCCGGGAGCTGCGCCCGGACCCCGACGTCCTCGACGCGCTGCGGCTGCTGGGGGCGCGGCTGACCCTGGCCGCGGTCAGCTCCAGCGCGCTGTCCCGCCTCGCCGGGTGCTTCGCCGCCACCGGCCTCGAGCAGCTGATCCCGGCCGAACGGCGGTTCAGCGCGGAGGACTCGCTGCCGACACCCACCAGCAAGCCCGACCCCGCGGTCTACCTGCACGCCTGCGACCGGCTGGGCATCCGGCCGGAGCAGGGGCTCGCGGTCGAGGACTCCGTCCCCGGGGCGCTGGCCGCCGTCCGGGCCGGTTGCCCCACGATCGGCAACGTGCGGTTCGTGCCCGTCGACGAGCGGGCAGCGCGCGCGGCCGACCTGCGCGCCGCCGGCGCGCTGACCGTCGTCTCGTCCTGGGCCGAGCTCGCCCAGCTGCCGCTGCCGGTCCTGGTCCGGCGCCCTCCCCCCGCCCGCGACCGGGTGCCGGTGCCGGTGGAAGGAGTCCGGCCGTGAGGGTGGTGTGGTCCAGCTTCCGAGGGCAGTTCTCCGACAGCCCGCGCGCGCTGTACCAGGCGCTGCAGCGGCGCGGTGACGACATCGAGCACGTCTGGCTGGCCGCACCCGACCGGCTGGCCGACTTCCCGGCCGCGGCGCGGACGGTCGAGTACGGGACGGCGGAGGCGCGCGCGACCCTCGAGTCCGCCGACGTCGTCGTCGCCGGCGACCACGTCCACCTGGACTGGGAGAAGCAGCCGGGCACGGTGTACCTGCAGACCTGGCACGGCACGCCGCTCAAGCGGATCCACAACGACGTCCGGTGGGCGCCGGAGGGCCGCCTCGCCCGGCTGGACCGCGACATCGCCCGCTGGGACGCGCTGCTCTCCCCCAACCCGGCGAGCACCCCCCTGTTCCGGCGGGCGTTCGGCTTCACCGGGCCGGTGCACGAGACCGGGTACCCGCGCAACGACGTGCTGCGCTCCCCCGACGCCCCCGCCATCCGCGCCCGGGTGCGCCGGCAGCTCGGCATCCCCGAGGGGCGCACCGCCGTGCTCTACGCCCCGACCTGGCGGGACGACGTGGTCTTCGCCGCGGGCCCCACCGACCACGAGTTCCCGCTCGACCTCGGTGACTTCGCCCGTGCGCTCGGCGACGAGCACGTGCTCCTGCTGCGGCTGCACTCCCTCGTCACCAACCGGCCGGCCCCCGTGCCGGGCTCCCCGTTCCGGGACGTGACGGCCCACCCGGACATCAGCGAGCTGTACCTGGCCGCCGACGTGCTGGTCACCGACTACTCCTCGGCGATGTTCGACTTCGCCGTCACCGGCAAGCCGATCCTGCTGTTCACCTACGACCTCGCCGACTTCCGGGACCGCGTCCGCGGCTTCTACTTCGACCTGGAGCAGATCGCACCCGGGCCGCTGCTGGCGACCAGCGATGACGTGCTGGCCGCCCTCGGCGACCTGGACGCCGTGGCCGCCGCGCACGACGAGCGCGCCACCCGGTTCCGGCAGACGTTCTGCTGCCGCGACGACGGGCACGCCGCCGACCGCGTGCTCGACCGCTTCTTCCCCGCCGCGACACCCGTCGCGGCGGGCCGTTCGACCATCGACGGAGGAGGACTGCATGCGTTCCACTGACCGTCCGCCCGCCCCCGCGTGGGCCGCACCGGACCACCGCGCAGAACCGGTGCAGATCGTCATCCTCGCCGCCGGCATGGGCACCCGCCTGGGCCGCGCGCTGCCCAAGCCGCTCACCACGCTCGACGACGGCCGCAGCATCCTGCAGCAGCAGCTGGACGGCATCCGAGCGGCCTTCGGCAGCGACGCCTCCATCACCGCGGTGGTCGGGCACGAGTGCGGGCAGCTGATGGGGGCCGCGCCGGACCTGCTGTTCTCCTACAACCCCGACTTCGCCACGACCAACACCGCACGCAGCCTCCTGCGGGCGCTGCGCACCAGCCGTCCCGGCGGCGTGCTCTGGCTCAACGGCGACGTCGTCTTCGAGCCGGCCGTGCTCGAGGCGACCGTGGAGCTCGTCCACACCGGGCAGAGCTTCGTCTGCGTGGACACGTCCACCGTCGCCGACGAGGAGGTGAAGTACACCCTCGACGCCGAGGGGTTCGTCCGGGAGCTGTCGAAGACCGTCGCGGGCGGGCTGGGCGAGGCCGTCGGGATCAACCACGTCGCCGCCGCGGACAAGCCGGTGCTCGTCGAGCACCTGGTCCGCTGCGCTGACGGCGACTACTTCGAGCGGGGCATCGAGACCGCCATCGCCGAGGACGGCCTCCGCTTCTGGCCGCTGGACATCTCCCGCTTCTGCGCCGTGGAGGTCGACTTCGAGGAGGACCTCGTCCGCGCCAACCAGCTGCTCGCCGGTCGCGCCGGCGCCGCCACCTCCGCCGCCGTGGCCCCGGCCGCGGCCGCCACCCCGAGCGCCGGCGACCTGGTCGCGTGAAGGTCGTCTACCGCAGCTTCGACGGCCGGTACTCCGACAACCCCAGGGCGCTGCACGAGGCCCTGGTCGCCCGCGGCGACGACATCGAGCACGTGTGGATGTGCGAGCCGGGCCAGGAGGGGAGCGTCCCGCCGGGGAACGCCGTCGTGTCCCTCGACGGCCCGGACGCCGTCGCCGCGCTGGAGTCGGCCCAGCTGGTGGTGGCCAGCATCCACCTCGACGTCGACTGGACGAAGGGGGAGGACGCCACCTACCTGCAGATGTGGCACGGCACGCCGCTCAAGGGGGTCCACCGCGACGTCGTCTTCCAGCCCGAGAGCGTGCCCGAGCTCGCCGACCGGGACATCGCCCGCTGGGACCTGCTGCTGTCCCAGAACGCCGACGCCGCCCGGCTGCTCCCCGCGGCCTTCGGCTACCGCGGCCCGGTCGCGGAGACCGGCTACCCGCGCAACGACCTGCTCGGCGCACCCGACTCCGCCGAACTGCGCCGGCGGGTGCGCGCCGAGCTGGGCATCCCCGCCGGGAGCACCGCCGTGCTCTACGCCCCCACCTGGCGGGACGACGAGGTGGCCGCCGACGGCCCCGACCTGCAGCTGCACCTGGACCCGGCCCGGTTCGCCGAGCGCCTCGGGCCGGACCACGTCCTGCTCGTCCGGCTGCACCACGTGGTCGGCGGCGCCTCCCACGACCTCGATGCCCCCGGGGTCGTCGACGTCTCCGGGCACCCCGACGTCCGCCTGCTCTACCTGGCCGCGGACGTGCTGGTGACCGACTACTCGTCGTCCCCCTTCGACTTCGCCCTGACCGGGAAGCCGATCGTCTACTTCACCTACGACCTCGAGCACTACCGGACGGACCTGCGGCCCCTGTACCTCGACCTGGAGGAGATCGCCCCCGGGCCGCTGCTGACCACGCCCGACGAGGTCCTCGACGCACTCCACGACCTCGACGGGCTCCGAGCCACCTACCGTGACCGCTACGAGCGGTTCCGGGAACGCTTCTGCGCTCACGACGACGGCCGCGCCACCGACCGGGTGCTGGACCTGGTGCTGCCCGCCCCCGCGAGCACAGTCGGGGACGGCGGCGCCGCCGAGGTGAGCCTCCGGGAGGCGGGACAGGCGTAGCACTCGCACCGGCGGCCGGAGGTCGAGGCCGGGACGTGGCGGGACCGGTCGGACCGGCTCTTCCTCAGCGGGGTGGGTTCGCGCCCCCGGGCCGCGCGGCCGACACCGCGACCAGCGGCGCCCCCGCGACGATGTCCTGCGGCGGCTGCGGGTCGAGGCCGGCCTCGGTCAGCTGCCGCACCAGCGAATCGGCGTCGGGGAGCTGCATGTCGCCCTCCTGCGCGCGGAGCAGCAGGCCCATGTGCCGGCTGAACAGCTGCGGGGTGGCAGCGGTGGTGATCACGAGAACGGTGCCGCCGGGGGCGAGCACGCCGGCGACGGCCCGCAGCAGCATCACCCTCTCGGCGGGCGGCAGGTAGTGGACGACGTTGGCGAGCAGAGCGAGGTCGAAGGGTTCGGCCAAGGCCCCGCGCGGCCCGTCGGCGAGCGCGGTCCGGATGTCGACCGCCTCGACGGTGGCACGGTCGGCGAGCCCGCGCTCCCGCAGGGTGCGGCCGGCCAGGGCGGCAGCCTCGACGTCGACGTCCACCCCGACGCCGGTGGCCTCGGGCGCCGCCTGGAGCATCCCGGCGAGCTGCAGCCCCGCGCCGCAGCCGACGTCGAGCACGCGGCACGGGCGGCTCCGGGTGACCGTCCGCACCAGCAGGTCGTGCACGAACGTGTCGAAACCGGCGGCCATGCGGGCGACGACCTCGCCCTGCTCGAGGACGTCCCGGCGCCTCGGCCCGCCCGTCAGCACGGGGCGCAGCTCCCGGTAGAGGTCGGTGTGGAACCCGCCGAAGCCCTGGTACGAGGCGCGGACGAGGTCGTCCTCGACGACGGCGCGCCCGGCGCGGGCCGGCCGCCACCGTGCGCCGTCCCCGAGCGCGCCGAGCACGCCGGTGTCGATGGCCGCGCTGACGACCTGCAGGCGCAGGGCGGCCTGCCCGTCCCGCACGGCGCGCGACCGCGCGCGGAGGTCGCCCGAGCGCAGCAGCCGGACCAGCGCGCGGGAGCTGATCAACCGGGCCATGCGACCTCCCCGCATCCGGGTGCCCCGACGGCCACTCTGTCGGTCGCCGGAGCGAGCCACCAGCGTTCCGGGAGCGGTGATGGCGCCGGTGGGACGTGACGGGCCTCGCCCAGCACGATCGGGCCGGGGGATGCCCGAGCATGCGACAGGGGCCCCCGCAGTCATTGCGAGGGCCCCTGTCCGGTGGTAGCGGGGGCAGGATTCGAACCTGCGACCTCTGGGTTATGAGCCCAGCGAGCTACCGAGCTGCTCCACCCCGCGTCGGTGACACCACCGTACCAGGCTCCGGCGGGGGGGGGGGGGGGGGGGGGGGGGGGGCGGGCCCCCCCCCCGCCCCGGCCAGCCCAGGCCGGCGCCGGCGCCGCGCCCCCCCAGCCCCACTCCCCCCC